>NZ_DDNS01000015.1:0-84887 GCF_002341255.1 Psychrobacter sp. UBA2514 | reverse complement strand
ACTACTTTTGCAAGAGGTCTACTCATCTACTTTAAATCCAGTTGAATAATTCTCTACTCCCATATTATTTCTTGGCTTAAAAAAGAAATAAGGCCTATCACTAAGTAACTCATCGAAACTTATTTTACCAATATGTTTTTTACTCAAAAAATTGTATTTAGCATCTCTCTTACCAAATAAATCATAGTGAAAGACCTTACCTAGCTCCCCTTGCTTTTTCTTTCCGGTTTTTATAAAAAAGTTGATAGACACACCTTGCATAATATCAAATACATTTTCATCTTTACTACCATCAGGTGCTGCTTCTTTTTTCTTAGTATTACCATGCAAATCAATGGTGAAAATTTTGTCATAAGTATTGAGCAGGTGCCAACGCATACCGCGGAAGGTTGGATTATCCAAAAATCCATGTGGATTAATAAAAGCTAAAATACCCTCACCGTTCTTTTCAATAAAATGTTGTCCATAGCGTATAAATTTTACGTAATCATCGTTTAACCAATGTTTACGTTCATTAAAATGCTCTCCATCTACATATTTATAATCCTCTATTAAATCAGATATCCACTTCCCATTGTTTTGAGATACACCACTATACGGCGGATTCCCAATCACTACCATCACGGGTGCATCACGCTTAATGGCGTTAGCCTCATTTGCCTCAGCAGACAGCCAGCCAGCAAATAGCGTTCCTGTATCGGGGTTATGTTCTTCTAGTGAGTTGGTCAGATAGACCTGCATACGTTTAGGCTTAATAGGCTCATAGCCTGTATCAGCAAGTAGCATATCAAGCTTTAAATGCGCCATTGCATAGCTTGCCATCAATAGCTCAAAACCATGTAAGCGTGGTAATAGGTCTTGCTCAACGTAGCTGCTCCAAATGCCGCCCATGTTTTCAAACTGACTGTGAAAGATATGCTGAATAATGGCTGCAAGGAATGTCCCTGTACCAGTCGCTGGATCAAGAATTTGCACCTTATGTACCAACTCTTTAACCATCTTATAGCCTGTCTTAGTACGACTATCAGGGGTTTGTGTCTGTTTTTCTATTTCTATCTTACTGGTATCTGCTATACCGTCTGCCAAATCAAACTCAGACTTCAAAATATCATCTACAGCGCGGACAATAAACTTAACCACTGGCTCAGGGGTGTACCATACACCGCGCTGCTTACGAAGTTTAGGGTTGTACTCTGCAAGGAAAGTCTCGTAGAAGTGAATGATAGGGTCTTGTGTTTGAGTAGTCTTACCGAAGTTTTTGAGGATAGCTGCTACATCGGTGGCGCGAAATACATCAGCAAGGTTATCTACCGTAGTCTTGATACGTGGGTCAATATCAATACCAGCCACATGAGAGAACAGCTTTCTTAAAAATGGATTGGTTTTAGGGATAAGCTCAGCTGCCTCTTGACGACTAAAAGTATCTAGGGTGTCATCATGCAAACGTGCGGCAAACATACCATAGGCGAGTGTTTGCGCGTAAATATCAGCAAAGTCTGCTGGGGTTAAGTCATGTATAAGTACGCCCTTAAAAGTCTCAAACTGGGCACGTAGGTCTGAATTATCGTCTGAATTTTCATCGCTGATTAGTGCCTGATAAAGCGTATGTTCAAGTAATCGCGCTTTACCCGCCATCAAGACTGCAAGACGTTGAGCAGATTTAATCGTTTGTCCGACATACACACAGAAATCACGCAGTAACTCCGCTAAACGATTGAACTCGCTATCATGTGGCTGTACTACGCCTTCAACTAACTCACCAACGCATATTTCATGGATAAGTTCACCACCAACATAAAACTCAAAGCGTAGATAGTCCGTAATAATCAGGTTGTCTAAGGCGGCTTTATATCTATCAAACTGTTCTTTATAAAGTTTAGAGCTTAAATCCTTGCCTACGTCTTTAGCTTCGATAAAGCCAATCGGAATCTCTTTTTTACTGATTAAAAAATCAGGGTTACCGCAGTCCGTTACTTGGCTTGGTTCATTGGTCACTATTACATCAGGTACTAAAGCATTAATTAAAAATTCTAGGTGTATGCGGAAAGTATGTTCTGAACTGTGACCTAACTTAATTCTTGAGGCTACTTTATTGACGTAATCGCTAACGTATTGATGATTGCTATCTGACATAGATATCCCTAAGTGGTATTGATGAATAAATGGGCTGGATTATAAAATTTAAAATAAGATATGAAAGTTGTGAGGGTTCGCCTTTAGGGTGAGGGTGCTATATCAATATAACGTCACTGTTTGGCATCTTAGCGATAATGCTTACCTCGCCACCTAACGCTCTAACATAGTTTTGCAAAGTCGATAGCTGAATGTCTTTACCGCTTTCTACCTTTGATATGCTGGCTTGTGACACACCCATAATGACGGCAAGCTCAGTCTGCTTTAGCTGTTTGCTTTTGCGTATTTTGGCAAGCTCAATAGACTGGCTTAATATTTTAGATTTATTATTGATCGCTTGTTGTCTATCGGCTGGCAAGTCTGCTACATAATCATTTAGTGCGCTAAAATGCGTCATATAGTGAATTCAGTATAAAAAAGATACAGTGGGACTGGGATAAATTTTTCGCAGCCTCTGTCTGCGTAGGCACAGCACGCAAGGAAGATTTAGACCAGTTCCACTTTGATATATAATGTATCTGTTTTATTTAGGATTGACTATAGATTAAACCTCGGTTTTTATATTCCCTCATAATACAACAATACAGTTATATTTTGTCGGGTTTTGAGCTATTGGCTTTAGCCTACTACTATAAAAATGAAAGTATCAGCCATAAAAAAAGGCAGACGCTAACGCCTACCTTATATTATTTTTGCCTGCATCTACTTTTTTGCTTGGGACACTTGGGACAACGGGACAGCGCCCGTACTTACTGGCTTTCAGCTGTCCCAGCCCTTTTTTAGCCTTTGGGACACTTGGGACAGATTAACAGATTGCGCTATTTTGTCCCAGCTGTCCCAATGGTGTTTTAACGCTTGGGACAGGCTCTAACCCTTGCTGTGTATGGGTTGTCCCAGTTGTCCCAGCTGTCCCAGTGCTTTTTGTAGTTTCACAACTTAATATCTCACCTTTGACCGCATAAACACGCTGGCGGTTCTTTTTGAATGGTAAAGGCACTTTGCACGTTTTACGATTACTCTCAGTCACATTTAAAAATCCTGCTTCATCTAACACTTGTAAGACTTTGCTTTTGTTAAATGGTGAACAGACTTCATCAAAGGTACTGGTAGAGAAATAATATTCCCCTGTGTCGTAGTTATGATAGCCAGCGCGGTTATTGGTTTTAGGTTCAAAGTCTTGGTACGTGTGAATATGGCAAGGCTGAAAACGGCTTGATCCGTGCTGTTCAATAAATGCCTTAATATGCTCTATGATTTGGCGCTGCTCATGCTCACCATCACGCCCGTAGTTATCGAGCCAGTTATCTAAGCAAATCATTACAGCTGTAGTTGCTTGTCCTACTTGCCAGCCCGTTATACCTGCCTGTGTTGCCAGTTCTCCAGCTGCGCTCACGATAGCGAACCGTTTAGCAACTCTATGCGCCTGTGCTGTCAGGTCGCTGTACTGACTCATGAAGTCATCTACAAGCTGCTTAGCGGTGGCGGTGGTCGCTGCCTTGTCACTGGTGATATGTTCTAGCCATGCAATGCCAGCTGATCCATAGTAAGCGTGTGATAGCTCTTTAATCCTATCGGCTTGTGCTTCGCTTGTTTCTGCCAGTACCAAACTATCAAAGGTTTTTAACCCTTTGCCAGCATCAGCATCAATATGCGCTACTCGAACCTCGATACCTACATTGGTTTTTTGTCCTGCTTGCGCCATGAAGTTTTGTAGCGACTCCTCACCATTAGACAAAAAGATAATGCGCCATGTTTTGGCTATACGATTGTGTCCCGTGGTGGTACTACGTCCTTTACCTTGACCATTAGCCAGCATATAAACGGTTTTGCCTACTATTTTGGGATCACATTCGCTGATCTCATCAAGTGGTAAAAAACTGTCGTTGTGCTCGCTTGCTGTGCCTTCTAGAGCGTTATCAGTGCTGCGCCATGTCTTAACGTACCTGTCAGGATTGCCCCATACACTAGCAGCCACCTTGAGCGATAATGACTTACCCATGCTTGATGATCCTAAAAGGTGAAAACCGCCCCCGTCATACTCTAATAGCTCCAGTAATTGACCTGCGAACGCGCAAGCAATAGAGAACACAAAACGGCTTTGCTCTGCTAGTGGCTTGCATAAGTTATCGCGCCACTGTGCTAGCTCTCCTTGCTGGGTTAGGGTGCTGTTGATACTGTTTGCAGACTGATAGACAATAAGCTGCTTACCATCGCTGCCTATGGCTCTGTCAGGTAATATATATTGCTTATCGTGCCAGCCTAACTTATCCACGCATAACGCCCGTTTGTGAATAGGGTATTTTTGAATATAGGTGTCTAAGTAGCTGCGCTGTTTGGGGTTGGTGGTAATGTTTAGTCCTTGACTGGCAAGCTCCTTGCGGTATTCCCTTGCATCACCTTGCAGTAGCGATAACGGCATTGACCACGTATGCAATACGCTGTCATCATCGCGCCATTGCAGTAACCGCCCCCATGTAGTGCTGCCTGTGTCCCGTGTCTTAGCGATAACTTCTATAGGTGAACAAACAAACGCCTTAGACTTAAAGGTAATGTTTGCTGGGTCATCATCGTTATACTTTACGAAAAACAATCCATCGTGATATAGCTCAAAACGCCCATCACTATAGATCATCGGTTCATTCAGCTGGGGATCATCGCGCCATTCAGGATAATAGGCAGTATCTTGTAAGTTGATTAGCTGGGTGTCATCAGCTGCTAGTATCGCTTTGTAGCTGTCATGCTGCAGCATAGTGACGATATGAGCCACAGTAACCAATGCTTGAGCCTTTACACCTGCTAATAGGTTTATTAAGCCCTTGTCATCAAGCGTCATAGGTACGGTAACAAGTGAACCGCTGCTCCAGTGCTGCACCATCTTTTTAAGGCATTGCTTTGTTTTGTGAGGGCTGACAATGATTGTTTTATCACTGCTCATCAGGTAGCTGTAAACATCAATACCGCTATCAAGGTCATTAAAAGCTATGACCTCATGGGCTTTGTTTGGCTCACCAATGACGATAGCGCCATAACCTGTAGGATCAATGACAATGGGCTTTGCTTTGCTGTTTGGTGTGTAGAATACCGCGCCTACAATATCGCCTTGTTTATCGGTCAATGCTAAGCCTATAGTGTTGGCTGTTGGTTCGGTTTTGCCAATTTGTTCACCATAATATATAGTAGTATTACCTGTAACGAATAGCAGCCGTTCAGGTTCTAGCATGTCATTAAGTTTGATTAAAAACGGATCGTTTGCCAGCTGTTCCTCTGTAGCTGGCTTGCAATCTTGTAAGAGAGTATGAGCGCCCATGTTGTCCGCATGGGCTTTTTCTTGGCTGTTTGTTGGTGTGGTGGTCATCTGTTCCCCCTTGCCTGCGTGTGGTTCGGCTTGCGCTCGGCTCTATATTTCTTGTAGTAGCTTTTGCGCTTGGCGTGCTTACGGCTCTGCTTTGGTGGGTAGGTTTTCATTCTGCACCTACCTTGCTATGGCCATTCATCACTAGGGATTCGTTGAGGGTGTCTAATTGCGTGTGCAGTATCTCTGCCCATGTGCAAGTAGCATCATGTGCTAAACGCGCTAATGCTTCGGCTGTATGAGCCTGTATCTTGTCATAGTGAATAAGTGCCAGTAACTGACCAACATCATGTAGAGCGCCAGCTGCACCGCTAATATCACAAGCAAGGTTTGATAAATCATGTGACGATATGATAATGACATCGGTATCGTTAGGACTAGTTAAGTCGATAACTTTACGCTGGTTAATTTGGGCAATAGACAAGCCGTCATCTAAGCCCTCAGGGGCTTGATTAGCTAGTGTTGTAGTGTTTGAAGTCGTGCTGATTGATTTACCCATGATGGATAACTCCTTGTAGTTTTTGAGTGTATGCCACGCTATACGGTAAAAGTATAGGGTGACGGGTCTTACTCTCGGTTCTACAAGAAACCGCCCCGCATATTCGCCTTACGGCTGTTTTATTTTGCAGCGTCAACCCGTCATAGTCGGTCGGTGAGGTGTTCACCTTAGATATGATGGTTTGCCCCCTTGTGGCGCATGTGTGCGCTTGTGAGGCTGTGCTAGATTGTATAGTAACAGCTTGAGAGGCTGCGCTATTATCAGGCACAAAAAAAGCCAAAATGTCACGGCTGGCTTGTCCGCTTGTAGATTTTGAGAGGCCTATATAGTAACCGCTGCTATCATCGGTTGCAATCTGTTTTGGTTGTACTTGCTGGCAAGCTACCAGTGAGAGTAGCAAGCCAATACCTGCCACCCATGCCATAAAGATAGTAAATCTTAGCAGTAAGCCACGTTTACCCGTCTGTTTGCGATTGTGCGCCCCGTGTTGGGCTTTTAGATTGGGTTTGGTATGGTTATCACTCATGATCTGTTACCTCCAGCTCAGGCAGTAAGATAAGCCCGTCCATCTGTTCGCTTAAAATGGTTGCCAGCTCACTATTAGCGAGTAGGGCAGACCTTACAGCGACTATTACGCCCTTACTGGTATCATCATCGGTACTGATCGCACTAAGCGCCATTGCTAGGCTCTCAGCATCGTTTGATAGGTCTTGTATGCGGTCATTAATGACAGACAGATAATAGCTATCTACTGCCACTAGGCGCGGTTCTAATATGTCGTTTGATTGGCTCACTTAGTTCACCTCACTGTTAGATAGTTCGCTTTCAAGCAAAGTCTGCTCATCAAGCCAATAGACAGAAAAACGCTTGTCATTGTGCGTAACTATTTCGCTTTGAATGGTTAGCCCTGCGGTTCTTAGGTCATGTATGCGCTGTGCTAGGCATGTGATTTGATAAAGGCGGTATGCGTCCCATGTGGTGATAGTTGCCCCTGTCATCAGGTGCTCTCTAACAGTGTCAATCTGTGTCTTAGGTGCTGGCTGGTCGGTCACTGGGGCGTTACTGGTGGCTGTGGTCATCATGGCTCTATATCTCGCTAGTGGTTGAGGTGTGAGAGTTAAGCCATTCGTGAACGTCTGCATAGCTCCATGCTGTCATAGTTGGTGATAGCTTTCTGCCAGCTGGGAAACGTCCATCTTTTGACCATTCAAACAAGGTGGTTTTGCTAAAAGGTAGGAACGGCAAAATGTCCTTAGCTCTGCCCATGCCAGTAGTAGGCAGTTGCATAGCTGGACTGTTTGCGCTGGTTGGTTCGGTGTCGTGAGGGGTGTTGTCAGTAAAAGGAATTACTGGGGTGTCTTGGGTTGGGTGTGTCATTGTGTATAGCTCCATGTAGTGTATTGAGCCGTAACGGACGCTACGGCTTACATGGTCTATGTTAGGGGGTAAGCATAGGTGTCAGAAAAGGGTGTCACCTCAATAAAATGGTGTCGGTAAGTGGTGTCACCTCCAAACGATAAAGGTTTGAAGCCAATTTTAAATTAGGGTGACACGTTGAGGTGTCATCTTATCAGTATGGGATAATAGGCAAGCAAATTGCTATTTAAAAAAACCACTCCAGTTATAGTTTTTCTGCTCTCTAGGTGTGGTAATAGCTGTAATTCTGTCTATAAACCTTTGGTCTTTAGGCAAATCTTTAAAATGCTTCAAGACTAGAGGAACTTTTGATGAATGAGATAGGTTTTGGTTTAAATCGTTATCTTCTAAATAAATATAGTTCCAGACATAGTGAGCAACTATTAGTTCAGGTGCTATATTCGCTTGACTAGAATCAATGAATGCTAGTTTATTATTTCTAAAGCTCAACTCTTTCTGCATCTTATAGAAGTCAAAACCTAAGTCAACATTTATATTATCAAGAGTCTTTATGCGACTTATAAAAACTTCAGCCAAATCCTTCAATCTCAAAAACATTTCCAAAGCTCTATTGTCCGCTAAGAATTTATAAAATTCATTCTGCCATTCTTCTGCTTCCTTATAGCTTGTAAATTTAATGTCGTAATCAATTTTATGCGACCATATCTTAAATGGTAAATGGCTTATATATGCGGCGAGTACATAAGGTATCTTTCCATGATTTTCTATATGCTTATAGGGGTATGGCGCATACTTTGGAGTAATATTAAAAGTGCCAAACTCAGCTATGAACTCAAATAAATATTGAGGTTCTTCGATAATATTAATAATAATATCAATTAAGTATGAAGAATGACCGTCTATATCTTCTTCTTCATCTGCAAGAAATAAATAATCATCGTAAGTGAAAGGTTTTGAGAGCCTACTTTTTGATCGTTCACTTTTAGAATTAATCAACGTTTCAATAAACTTTTTTAATATATAGTGAGCATCAAGATTAGTAATATTGCTTTCAGCTAAAATTGTTCTAATATTTAGATGGTCTCTAAACACAAAGTCATAGTATGTAAACTCAGTTTGATCGTCTGCGCTACGCCATATTGTAGCTATATCGGGATAGTCATTAACTGAAAGCTGAAGACTTTCATCAATATATAAAAAATGCTCGTAAACGCTGATAGCCGTGCTTGTGTCCATATTTCACACCCCTACACCCTTAAATTAAAGTAGGTGCAAGGCAGTGACAGCATAAGGGTGTGTAAATAGCTGTCGTTCGGGTAATTAGTCCTAGCCTTGCATAGTCGTTATGCCATGCCTTCGGTTTTGATGGCATTGGCAAGTGTATTAGTGACCCATTGGTTAAGGCTCATACCGTGGCTGGTGGCAATAGTTGTTACTTGCTCGTGTAGCTCACTTGGCACACGGGTTACAAACTTACCTGAAAAGGATTTGTAAGGCTCAATGCCTTGTTCTTGGCAAACGTCCAAAAAGGTTTGCAATGACTGCTTACCCTCATTTTCTAAATCGGCAATGCTGTCACCATAAAAGTCTGCCCCACCATTTAGCCCTACAAATTCTCCACGGAATAACCCTAGTTCAGGGTCATATTGAATAAGTGCTTTATGGTCATTAATCATCATAATGTTTTGCATGATTATTCCTCATTATTAGTTACGGGGGCGGTGTCTTTGGCTTCATCAATAGGGCTATACCCTAAACTATCTAGCCATTTACGAACGCTAGCGACTGCGCCCTTATCTGTTGTCGGTTGGGGGTGTGGTCGGTGATAAACTTGTACCTCACCATCTAACACTACAGCTATTCTTGATCCTGCCCGTTCGTTGACCTCTGCACCTAATGCTATAAATAAGGCTTCAATGTCTGCCCACTTTATATTTGCTGATATAGGCTTAGTAAAGATGATATTAAGTGTTTTTAGGTGCTTGCGCTGCATGTTATGTCCTTAGCTCTACGGTCATTATAGTATCATATAGTGATACTAACAACGGTTATTTAGCCTAGCTTTTGTTTCTGTCCTTTAAAGTCTGCACGGATCACATTATCTAGTTTGCCAGCATAGGCATCATCAATGAAGTTTGCCCACTGGTTCATCATGTCTATTCTGTACGGTAGGTGCTGTGCTCCGTTGTATGCCTTGCTGATCTTGTTTTCTTTTTCATGTGCTAGCTGTAGCTCTATTGCTTCGTGCATGTATTCCTGTTCATGTAGGGTAGTGCTGGCAAGTCCACGGAAGCCGTGCCCCGTCATACGTCCTTTATAACCCATGCGCCATAGGGCAGTGATAAAAGCGTTTGTACTGTATGGCTTACGGGTTGATGGATTAAAGAAAACGTACTGATCCGAAAAACCTAGCGCCTTGATCTGCTCCAGTATCGTCATGACTTGCGGTGCTAGTGGTACTAGGTGTGGTCTATCCATTTTCATCTTGTCGGCTGGTATGCGCCATATTTTGGCTTGGTAGTCTATTTCTGACCACTCCATAAGACGCAATTCTTGAGTACGTACAAACGTATAGCACATAAACCACAAGCCTAGCTTCACCAGTAGGTCACCCTCGTAGGCGTTAATATCTTGTAGTAGCTTTGGTAATTGCTGGCTGGTCACACGGCTGTGGTGCTTCACCTTATGCGGTTTTAATGCTTCGGTTAGGTCGGTGGCTGGGTTGAGGTTGGTTAAGCCCTCACGTATGGCTTGTTTGAATATCTGCCCTGTTTGACGCATTGCACGCCTTGCCATGTCACTAGCGCCCCTCGCTTCGATAGCTTTACCGATAGCCAAAACATCAGGCGCGGTTATGTCCTCTATGTTCATGTGACCAATGACGGGCTTAATATCGCGCTGGTACTGTGAGTAATCACGGCTATAGGTGGTAGGGGCTATGTGTGCTTTGCGGTCATCATGCCAACGCTGGGCTATGGTATCGAACGCCCTTGATCCGTCATTGTCGGCTTGTGTCTTTTTCTTATCGTCTTTTGGGTTGATACCATCAGCTATGAGTCTTTTGATCTCAATATTGCGCTTGCGTGCATCTTGTAGGCTCATGACTGGGTAAGTACCAATAGTGAGGGTTTGTTGCTTACCTTGCCAGCGGTACGCGCTGATCCATGACTTCACACCCGTATAACGAACCCATAATTGCAGCCCGTTACCGTCACTGTGTTTATCAGGTCGTTTTGTATCAATCGAGGTGGGGCTAGGTGATAGCTTGTTGATACTGGTATGGGTTAGGGGCATGGGTTTATCCTTTGTTGGTATTGTCCATGTTGGTACTGCTCAATACCAACAATAATACCAACATTCTATATGGAACGCCATACACCTATAAGACAGTGAAAACCCAAAAAACGCCCAAAATAAAGGGCATACGGTCTATGACGGTATGCCCTAATATTGTGTTTGGTCGGAACGGCAGGATTTGAACCTGCGACCACTACACCCCCAGTGTAGTGCGCTACCAGACTGCGCTACGCCCCGAATGACTGACTATTTTACGCAAAATTATGTATATTGCAAGGGCTATTTATATTAGTCAAAATCTACAATACCTTTCTGCCTAGCATAATCAGTCTAATTGCTACGCTGCTCGTGTTAACCTAACAATTCTTTTAGAATTTGGTTCACTTGCTGCGGGTTAGCACTACCACGACTGGCTTTCATGACTTGACCGACCAAACCGTTAAAGGCTTTTTCTTTACCGCCGCGATATTCTTCGACCATCGCTTCATTTTTTGCAATGACGTCTTCGACCATGGCTTTGATAGCGCCCGTGTCAGTTTCCTGCTTGAGACCTTTTTCTTTGATGATCTTATCTGCTGCGTCATCATCATTGCCACCTTCGCGCTCATATAGCGCACTAAAGACTTTCTTAGCCAGTTTGCCAGATAGCGTGTCATCTTTGATACGTTTTAGCATACCAGCCAACTGTTTGGCGCTGATAGGGGAGTGGGTGATGTCTTTGTCATCTTTGTTCAGTGCGCCGAGCAAGTCGCCCATGACCCAGTTGCCAGCCATTTTGGCATCTGCTTGCCCAACTTCTGCGACCACAGCTTCAAAATAATCAGCAATTTGACGACTACCAGTCAAGATACGAGCGTCATATTCTGACAGACCCAGCGCTTCTTCAAAGCGTGCACGGCGAGCGACGGGTAGCTCTGGCATGGCTGCTTTGATCGCGTCAACGGTATGCTGCTCAATTCGGACAGGTAGCAAGTCAGGATCAGGGAAGTAGCGATAGTCGTTGGCGTCTTCTTTGGTACGCATGGTGCGTGTTTCATCGCGCTCTGGATCATATAGCATCGTTGCTTGTACGACTTTGCCGCCATCTTCTAGGATGTCGATTTGACGTTCGATTTCACGATTGATAGCACGCTCGATAAAGCGGAACGAGTTTAGGTTTTTAAGCTCAGTACGGGTACCAAGCTCAGCGCCTGGCTTGCGCACAGAGACGTTACAGTCACAGCGGAATGAGCCTTCGGCCATTACTGCGTCTGAGATACCTAGCCAAGTGACTAGCTGATGGATGGCTTTGATGTAGGCAAGCGCTTCATTGGCAGAGCGCATGTCTGGCTCAGAGACGATTTCGATCAGCGGCGTACCCGCACGGTTCAAATCCACACCCGTCATACCATCGACTGCGTCATGGACAGATTTACCCGCATCTTCTTCTAGATGTGCGCGGGTAATACCCATACGTTTTGGATATTCGTTTTTCTCGCCTTCGTTGACCACGACATCGATATAGCCTTCACCCACGATAGGATTGGCCATCTGAGTGATTTGATAGCCTTTAGGCAAGTCAGGGTAAAAGTAGTTTTTACGATCAAATGTATTAAACAGACCCAGCTCAGCATTGACACCGATACCGAATTTTAGCGCGCGATCGACCACGCCAGCATTTAATACTGGCAATACACCAGGTAAGCCTAAGTCAACGATACTTGCTTGGCTGTTTGGCTCATGACCGAAGTCAGTTGGCGCACTTGAGAATATTTTACTTTCTGTATTCAACTGGCAGTGAATCTCGATACCGATGACCACTTCATAGCCATCGACAAGTAGCTCTTTACGCACGGCGTGCTCGCGGACGGCACTGTTATCAGTAGTAGCTGTACTCATTATACCGTCTCCTTTGCGATGGTAGAGTGTTGTAGATGATGGTCGGTATGCTGCTGGAACAAATGCGCAGTCGTAAGCAATTGACTCTCTTGCCAGTGTTTACCGATTAATTGCAAGCCAATAGGTAGGCCTTCTGTCGTCAAACCTACTGGCTGACTGAGCGCAGGTAGACCCGCTAGGTTGACCGCGATGGTATAGACATCACCTAAGTACATGGTCGCAGGGTCGAGGTCTTCTGCCAGCTTATAAGCTGCGGTCGGCGCGGTGGGACTGGCGATGACGTCACAATTGGCAAAAGCATCATCAAAGTCTTTGACAATTAAGCGGCGGATTTTTTGTGCTTTAGTATAGTAAGCATCGAAGTAGCCAGCAGATAGCGCATAAGTCCCCGTCAAAATACGGCGCTGTACTTCAGGGCCAAAGCCTTCAGAACGTGAGCGCGTGTATAGATCGATCAGATCCGTTGGGTTTTCACAGCGATAGCCAAAACGTACGCCATCGAAGCGTGATAGGTTCGAAGACGCTTCGGCAGGTGCTAGCATATAATAGGTGGCGAGCGTGATTTCAGGGTCAGTGATGTTTACTTCTACAATCGTTGCGCCCAGCTCTTCGTATTTCTTTAAAGCGGCACGTGCTGCTTGCTCGACTTCGCTATCAAGCCCTGTACTGAAATATTCTTTTGCCACACCAATACGCAAACCGTCAAATGGCTTATCACCAGCCGCAGCCTCTGCATCATTGATGTCTTGTACGTAGTTAGGCATATCGTATTTGATAGAAGTGGCATCGCGCGGATCGTGCCCAATCATTGGCTGTAGCAAATAAGCACAATCTTTAGCGCTGCGTCCCATGCTACCAGCTTGATCCAAGCTTGAGGCATAGGCAATCATACCAAAGCGTGACACACGGCCATAAGTCGGTTTGATACCGGTTAGGCCACAGAATGAAGCTGGCTGACGAATAGAGCCACCCGTGTCACTACCGGTAGCAACAGGGACAAAACCTGCGGCAACGGCAGCGGCACTACCACCTGATGAGCCACCAGGGACGCGCTCTAGGTTCCAAGGATTCTGTACGGTGCCGTAGTATGAGCTACTGTTGTCTGAGCCCATTGCAAACTCATCCATATTGAGCTTACCTAAGCTAATCATGCCAGCTTTGTCGATGTTAGAGACGATGGTTGCATCATATGGTGAGACAAAGTTATGCAGCATCTTAGAGCCACAAGTCGTTAATACCCCTTGGGTACAAAAGATGTCTTTGTGCGCCATCGGTACGCCAAGTAGTGGACGCTGATCGCCTTGTGCACGCATCTCGTCAGCGGCTTTTGCTTGTGCACGTGCTGTCTCAGAAGTATGCGTGATAAAACTATTGATCTTGCTGTCTAGCGCATCGATACGCTTGATGTAATGCTCGGTTAATTCTGCGCTGCTAAATTGTTTGTCTTGCAAGCCAGTAATTAGCTGCTCGGTACTTAATAAATGAAGTTCAGACATAAGGTGTCGTCCGTCAAAATGTGAATAGCATAAAATAAAATAGGATAATGGCAAATGCGTGGTTGTATTATTCAGCCACTATTATTCAATCACCTGAGGTACAAGGTATAAGCCCTCTTCAACGGCAGGCGCGACTGACTGATTGCGCTCGCGATTGATATCGTGTTTGGCTACGTCAGCACGTAACTCTTGGCAAGCCTCATGGATATTGGCTAGTGGTTTGATGTCTGTTGTATCAACGTTAGATAAGGTCTGCATCAATTTTAATACTTTACTGATATCGGCGGCATAGCTATCGGCCGTGCTTTCATCGACACCCAAGCGTGCAAGGTTGGCAACTTCTAGGATTTCTTCACGGCTGACAGTGTTGTCAGACGTTGCTGATTGCTGAGACATAGTTTCTCCAGTTAAGGACAGTTTTTGTTAGAGTAGGGATAAGGCAAATATATAAGCGCTCAAATGTAATTGGCTATAAAGTTGGCTTATTATAAAGCATCTGACCCAAGTTTACAGAGTATGAGGCTTGATTGATGCACAATATCAATCAACATCCGTATCAATCAAGGCAGAGTGCCGGCATAGCAATACGCAAATACTTGCAAAACTGACCGCATAATTCATGATTGATTTTCAATTGCTTCCCAATTAGGCTCTAAAATACGTTACAGTATGTACCTACTACTAAGCAAAACAATTATCTGCCTGTAGAGCCTTGTTAGTTATCACATTAAAAGCAGTTTCATTGAGTTGAATGATAGTCACTACTATTTCAAACTTTGTAACAACTTTTAGCGTCTTAGACAAAAATCCTTGCTTACTGATGCAAATACCTATGTTTTTTTTGAGCTAAATCGGTATAATTTAGCTCAGTTTTTCATTTCATCATTATTGCTTAGGTTTGACTGGTTGCGATGATTCACTTTCGCTCCCGTTAATGTCTAACGACGACCTGCTCAACACTGACGAGTAACACCTCAGTCAATCTCATTCGCCTCATTCGTAAGACGCTGGATATATTAGTCATGAACCTGTTTGGATTTTTATCAAATAATATCGCTATCGACCTCGGTACTGCGAACACCCTTATTTTTATTCCTAATAAAGGCGTCGTACTTGACGAGCCTACGGTGGTCGCATTACGAAGCAATCGTACTCAAAACCCGACCGTCGCTGCTGTGGGTATCGATGCCAAGCAAATGCTGGGTCGTACGCCTGCCAATATCACAGCGATTCGCCCGCTAAAAGACGGTGTGATTGCTGATTTTGAAGTGACGCAAAAAATGCTAAAACACTTCATCACTAAGGTAAAAGCCAAGCGTTTTATGGCACAGCCTAACGTGGTGGTTTGTGTACCATGTAAGTCTACCTTGGTTGAGCGTAAGGCGATTCGTGAGGCAGTATCATCAGCAGGCGCGAGCAAAGTATTATTGCTAGAAGAGCCAATGGCTGCGGCTATCGGTGCTGGCATGCCTGTTCATGAAGCCAGTGGTTCTATGGTCGTCGATATCGGTGGTGGCACCACTGAGATTGCTGTTATCGCGCTATCTGGTTGCGTCTATGCTGAATCTATCCGTATCGGTGGCGATATGTTTGATGAGGCGATTATTACACATGTGCGCCGTACGCATGGTTGTGTGATCGGTGAGACGACCGCTGAGCGCATCAAAAAAGAAGTTGGCTCTGCATTGAATGAAAATAGCCAGCTAGAAGTAGAGGTTCGTGGTCGTAGCATGGCAGAAGGCGTGCCGAAAACCTTTATCGTCAATTCAGAAGAAGTACAAAAAGCATTGACTGACCCACTAAGCGGTATTGTCAGTGCAGTCAAAGTCGCTCTTGAGCAGACACCGCCAGAGTTGTCATCAGACATCGCAGAGCGCGGTATCGTATTGACGGGTGGTGGCGCATTGCTACGCGATTTAGATAAGCTTATCTCACAAGAGACAGGCTTGCCAGTGACAGTAGCAGAAGACCCATTAACCTGCGTTAGCCGTGGTGGTGGTATCGCCCTTGATTTCATCAATAACAAAAGCTTGAATATGATTTTTGTCTAAATAGCTTTTGCTCATGAGCATGGTTTCCCTGTTAGGATATCTATAATGCCTCATGGCTTATGCATCAATCATTGATTTAGCCGATGCGATGACAAGTATATAAATTAAAGGTAGCCGACTGCGCTGCCTTTAATTGCATTAATCCATGCTAGAACCCAATATCACCGATAAACATTTATGCTCTAAATAAGTGCTATTGCTCATTTTAGAATTCTTAAATCAGACGACTTATGACTACAAGTATCTTTGCGCGCCAAGCCCTATCACTTCGTAAGACTGCCATTGTATTGATAGCAGCCTTAATACTGATGTGGTTTGATAGCAAAAACTCGGAATGGTTCAATCCAGTACGCAGTACCAGTCATGCTGCCATGCAGCCTATTTATGAGATGTCTTTATTACCGAGCTATGCCAAGCATTGGGCGAGTGGTAGTTTGCAGTCAAAAGAAGCGCTGCGCCGCGAAAACATGCAGCTAAAATCGCAACTCATTCATGCACATGCCAAACTGCAGCAGCAAGATTATATCTTGGCACAAAATGCGCGCTTGCAAGGGATTTTATCCACCACGAAGCCTGAGCAGTTTGATCTCAACTTAGCTCAAGTCATTGGTACAGATACCAACTTACTCAGACAGATTGTTGTGCTCAATAAAGGCAAGCAAGATGGTGTACAAGTGGGACAAACGGTTATCGATGAAGATGGTATTTTAGGACAGATCATTAACGTCTATCCTAATACGAGCCGTTTGTTATTGATTACAGATGACCAGCAGTCAGTGGCTGTCACTGTCAAACGTACTGGTCAGCGGGCTATTGTGACAGGCCAAGGTATCCCATCTGCACTGAGCCTAAACTATGTTTTTAAGACTTCAGACGTGCGCGTGGGTGATGAGTTGGTATCATCTGGTTTGGGTGGGCGAATTCCAGCGGGCTATCGTGTTGGCCGTATTGCTCACATCAAAGATGGGCAAGCGGATAACTTTAGAATCATTGAGGTCACGCCTTCTGCAAACTTTATTGACAACGCTTATGTCTTGATATTACAAGACAAGATGCTCACTAAGAGTCAGAGCAGTAGTCAATGAATTCTGATGTCATAACGTTTTAACCAATAATGCCAGCTGCCTTTTTTATCAAAATTTTGCCTATCGTACTATCTCATTATTACCCAATGCATCCTATAACAGCGGTCGCTACACAATCGAAGGTAAATACTCATGTCGTATCCTGATTCTGAGAATTCAACGGCACTGTTGATTGTGGTCATTGTTCTAAGCTTTATCATTGCTTCATCGCTCAATGTCTATCCGTTAAGCCCAAGTATGGCAACATTACGGCCCATGATTATGATTATGGTGCTGATATATTGGCTACTGTTCCAGCCGCGCTATGTGGGTATCTTTACCGCATTTACTATTGGGCTTATTGCAGATTTGCTGATGGACACCCATCTAGGACAGCAAGCCTTTGCCGCTGTCGTGGTGGCACTAGTGATCAAAATTACTAGTATCTATGTTAGACAACTAAATACCATCAGCGCATGGTTGATAGCCAGTTTAGGATTAATTGTTTTTCAGCTAAATTTATGGATGCTGCAGATGTTTATCCAAAATACCTTTATCGCAAAATCTGCTTTGTCGCTTATGATGAGTATCATCAGCTGGCCACTTGTCTTACTGGCTCTACGCAAGTTTGCGCGTTAATGATGTTTATTAACTTATATACAAAATATCTAAAAAATACATACCTCATAAATCTGTAAATGAAGAGAAGAGCGATGGATATCATTTTAGCATCTGGTTCGCCGCGCCGTCGAGAGCTACTAGCAAAAGCACAGTTAGATTTTAGAGTATTGAGTGTAGATATTGACGAAACGCCGCAAGATGATGAATTACCCAAAGACTATATTGAGCGTATGGTCGCTACCAAAGCCATGGCTGCCATAGAGCAACTAAACGGCACATTAGAAATCGATGAGAACGGTACCAACGAATTAATTATCATTTTGACCTCTGATACCATCGGAGTGTTACCAGATGGCAAGACAGTACTGGTCAAACCGACCGATCGTGAGCATGCTTATAGCATGTGGCAGCAGATGTCAGATAATATCCATGAAGTATGGACTGCCGTACAAGCCACCAAAATACAGCGGCTACCTAAAGGAACAGAACACAATGCATCAAAGCGCACTCAGGCATTTCAAATTATCGACCAGCAGCAAATTACTGAGCGTACAGCAGTAACCTTTATACCATTGACTACAGAGATGATGAGCAATTATTGGGACAGTGGAGAGCCTGCTGATAAAGCGGGTGGCTATGGTATTCAAGGTTTGGGTGCTGCTTGGGTCAGCCGTATCAACGGCAGTTACACCAATGTCGTTGGATTGCCACTGGCGCAAACGCTGGCCTTAATCAAAGACATGACAGAAGGCAGTGAGGATATCGTTGACCCGTTATAATTATATATGCACATAATGACACGGTAGGGCAATGGGCAAGAGCAAGGCGCATTTGTTACACTGTCAATCTAATAGACGATGACCGTCTGATAAGAAAGCTGAGAGATAAGAGAAAAAACTATGTCCGAAGAGCTGCTGATTAATATTAGTCCAATGGAATCCCGTGTTGCGGTTTTAGATAATGGCATCTTGGGTGAGATTTATATTGAGCGACATCACAAACTGGGTTTGGTCGGCAATATTTATCTGGGCACAGTCGTACGTGTCCTTCCAGGCATGCAGGCAGCCTTCGTTGATATCGGTCAATCGCGGACAGCGTTTTTACATGTTAATGATATGCAGCGTGAGCCTCGCCCAGTTGCAGAAGACAAAAGCAAAGCCGCTACAAATATCAAAAAAGATAATAGTGACAATAGCGCCATCTTAGAAACATCCACGGATAGCTTAGCAGTCACGCCACCTGTTGTCAGTGCTCAAAGTACGGAGGTCGTGCCTGTTTCTAAGACCTTGATTCAGCATCGATTACACGAAAGCCAGCGTATCTTGGTACAAGTCACCAAAGATCAATTAGGCAGTAAGGGTGCTCGCTTAACGACCAATATATCGTTGCCATCTCGCTATCTGGTTTATCTACCATCAAGCGATCATATCGGTATATCACAGCGTATTGATGGTGAAGAAGAGCGCACGCGTCTAAAAACTGAGCTTAGTAGCTTAATGCAAACGGTCAATCTAAAAGGTGGACTCATCGCTCGTACTGCCGCCGAGCGTGTTCCTGTAAACAAGCTAGAAGAGGATATTTATTACCTGTTGCAGCTGTGGCGTACCATCTGTGCTCGTCGCCAAGAGATCAATCATCACCAAAGCTCAGAGCTGATTTATCAAGAACTATCGCTACCACTGCGCTCTATTCGTGACTTGGTACATGCTGATACCGAAAAAGTCATCATCGATAATACGCAAGTTTATGAACAAGTCAGATACTTTGCCAAAGAGTTTGTACCGTTCATTTACGATAAAATCGTGCATTATACGGCAGAGCAGTCACTGTTTGACGTGCATCGGGTTGAAGATGATTTACGTGACGCATTGAAACGTCGTGTTGACTTGAAATCTGGTGGCTATCTGATTATTGACCAAACAGAAGCAATGACGACGATTGATGTTAATACAGGCTCTTTTGTAGGCGGTCGCTCATTAGAAGACACCGTTTATAAGACTAATCTAGAAGCCACACATGCCATCGCACGTCAGCTGCGCCTGCGTAATCTAGGCGGCATTATTATTCTAGATTTTATCGATATGCTAGAGCAGCAGCATAAGGATGATGTACTAGAGAGCTTACAGGCGCAGCTAACCCAAGACTATGCCAAAACCAAAATTACGCAGGTTAGTGAACTTGGCTTAGTGGAGATGACACGCAAGCGCACGCGTGAATCATTGGGTCAGCAGCTTTGTGAGCCGTGCTCAACTTGCCAAGGTCGTGGGTTCGTTAAAACCGCAGAGACCGTTTGTTTTGAGATTTTCCGTGAGATCATGCGCTGCGCCCGTACTTATAATTCTCCTAAGAAATTCACAGTAGTGGCTCATGCGGCAGTCATTGATTTATTGCTGACATCAGAGTCAGATACTGTAGCCGATCTAGAGTACCTACTGGGTCGAGTGATTACATTTGACGTAGAAAATCTATATACCCAAGAGCAGTATGATATTGTTTTGGACTGAGATTACTGAGCCTACTGCCAGAGACTTGTTACAAGTATCTTGACCAACAAAACAGTTTTCTGAAAATTGAGGTCTTTAATTACGCTAGATATTGCCCTTGCAATACCTAAAATACTCTGTATAATACACACCACTGAATTATATATGCGCAGCTGACTAAAAAAGCTGACGCTATGACAGCTGGAGCATCGTTTCTAGCACTATTTCATTATGCCTTTGCTGACATCCATTATAGGAGAGTTGGCGGGGCTTTAAACTATTTTGCTTTTGGCACGCTATAAGTTCGGATAAAGAACTCATTCTGGTTAAGAACAGAAGGCCGCTTTAAGTGAATATTTAACCAAACTGCTTTTGATCATAGTCTTGCAAACCAAGAATGACGAAAGCACATATTAGGAGCTTGCTGGCATGGCTAACCAGAGAATCCGTATCCGTCTTAAGTCTTTTGATCATCGTCTGATTGATCAATCTGCACAAGAGATTGTTGATACTGCAAAGCGCACCGGTGCGCAAGTTTGTGGTCCTGTACCGTTGCCGACTCGCATTGAGCGCTTCAACGTTCTAACCTCACCACACGTTAACAAAGACGCTCGTGACCAGTACGAAATCCGTACTCACAAGCGTATGGTTGATATCGTTCAGCCTACTGACAAAACTGTGGATGCGCTAATGAAATTAGATTTAGCGGCGGGTGTTGACGTCCAAATTGCTTTGGGTTAATGCACATTATACACCCAACCCATTAATATAAGATATAAAGAGGTCTAAAATGGCGATCGGTTTAGTCGGTAAAAAATGCGGCATGACCCGTGTCTTCACTGAAACAGGCGCATCTATTCCTGTAACAGTGGTTGAGGTCGATGCAAACCGCATTACTCAAGTAAAAAATACTGATGTAGATGGTTACCAAGCCATCCAAGTCACCACAGGTACCCGTCGTGACAGCCGCGTAACTGCTGCACAAAAAGGTCACTTCGCGAAAGCTGGCGTTAAAGCTGGTCGTGGTGTTTGGGAATTTCGTGTCAACGATAGCGATCTTGAAGGTCGTGAGGTTGGCGGTGAGATTCTAGCTGACTTGTTTGAACAAGGTCAGATGGTTGATGTGACAGGACAAAGCAAAGGTAAAGGCTTCCAAGGTCCAATCAAACGTCACAACTTTAGTATGCAAGATGCTACTCATGGTAACTCAGTGTCTCATCGTGCACATGGTTCAACTGGTCAAAACCAGTCACCAGGTAGAGTATTCAAAGGCAAAAAGATGGCGGGCCAGATGGGTAACAAGCGTGTTACTGTTCAAGGCCTAGAAGTGATTTCGGTTGATGCCGAAAAAGGGTTACTTGTCATCAAGGGTGCTATCCCAGGTGCCACCGGTGGCGATGTTATCGTACGTCCGTCAGTCAAAGCCTAAGCAAGGGGATTAACGTGGATTTAAAAACAGTTACAGGTGCAGCGGTTGAGCTTTCTGATACGGCTTTTGGTCGTGAATTCAATGAAGCATTAGTGCACCAAGTCGTCACCGCTTATCTAGCTGGTGCTCGCCAAGGTACACGCGCTCAAAAAACCCGTGCCGAAGTTTCTGGCGGTGGTATCAAGCCATGGCGCCAAAAAGGTACTGGTCGCGCTCGTGCGGGCTCTATTCGTAGCCCAATCTGGCGTTCAGGTGGTCGTGCATTCGCTGCAAAACCACAAGATTGGTCACAGAAAGTAAACCGCAAAATGTATCGCGGTGCGATGCAGTGCATCCTAGCAGAATTGATTCGTCAAGAGCGTCTGATTTTGGTAGAAGAGTTGAGCGTTTCTGGGCCGAAAACTAAAGAACTGATTGCAAAGCTAAATGAGCTTGATGCACCACGTGCATTGATCGTCACCAAAGAGGTTGACGAAAACTTATACTTAGCTGCTCGCAACATTCCGCACGTCAATGTACTTGGTACAAACGAAGTGGATCCAGTGAGCTTGATCGCATTTGATAAAGTGATCATGTCAGTTGAAGCTGCGAAACAATTTGAGGAAGCACTAGCATGAACAACGCAAGACTTTATCAGGTCTTAAGAGGGCCTGTATTCTCAGAAAAATCTCAAATGCTTGGCGACTCACTTGGTGTGCAGGTATTTAAAGTTGACTCTAACGCTACTAAGCTTGAAGTCAAAAAAGCAGTTGAGTTGATGTTTGAAGGTGTTGAAGTTACTAAAGTAAACACTTTGAATGTTAAAGGTAAGACAAAGCGTTTTGGTAAAAGTATCGGCCGTCGTAACGACTATAAAAAAGCCTATGTTACCTTAAAAGCTGGTCAAGATGTACAAATGGCTGATGCTGGTGAAGAAGTCGCAAACACGACTGCTTCTACTAGTGAAACAGCGAATAACGAATAAGGATTACACTCATGCCTATCGTAAGAGCAAAGCCAACATCACCAGGCCGTCGTTTTGTTGAAAAAGTGGTGCATCCACACCTTTATAAAGGTCGTCCTTATGCAGCGCTTCTAGAATCAAAAAGTAAGTCAGGTGGTCGTAACAATAATGGTCGTATTACTACTCGTCACATTGGCGGTGGTCATAAGCAACATTATCGCATTATCGACTTCAAACGTACTAAAGACAATATCCCAGCTGTGGTAGAGCGTATTGAATACGATCCTAACCGTACTGCACATATTGCACTACTTAAGTATGCTGATGGCGAACGTCGTTACATCATCGCTGCTAAAAAACAAGCAGTTGGCGATACAGTAATGTCAGGCGAAACATCTCCAATACGTCCAGGTAACTGCCTACCGCTAAAAAACATCCCATTGGGTACTGTGATTCATAATATCGAACTTAAAATCGGTAAAGGTGCACAGATGGCTCGTTCTGCGGGTGCTAGCGTTCAGTTATTAGGCCGTGACGGTATCTACGCTATTTTACGTCTACGTTCAGGCGAAACTCGCCGTGTACACGTAAACTGCCGTGCTGTTATTGGCGAAGTTTCTAACACTGAAAACAACTTGAAATCACTTGGTAAAGCTGGTGCTTCACGTTGGCGTGGTGTTCGTCCTTCAGTTCGTGGTGTCGCGATGAACCCGGTGGATCACCCACATGGTGGTGGTGAAGGTCGTAACAAAGGTCGCCATCCAACTAGCCCTTGGGGTCAGAAGTCTAAAGGACTTAAAACGCGTCATAATAAGCGTACTGACAACATGATCATCCGCCGCCGCGCCAAGAAGAAATAAAGGAAGAATTTCATGCCTCGTTCATTGAAAAAAGGTCCATTCATAGACGCGCACTTATTTGCTAAAGTTGAGAATGCATTAGACACCAACTCACGCAAGCCAATTAAAACTTGGTCGCGCCGCTCGATGATCCTACCGCAAATGGTTGGCCTGACTTTATCTGTCCACAACGGCCGTACTCACGTACCGGTTATCGTAAGTGAGCAGATGGTTGGTCATAAACTAGGTGAATTTGCCCCGACTCGTACGTATCGTGGTCATGGCATTGACAAAAAAGCTAAGAGATAAGGTGCTTACCATGGAAGTAACTGCAAAATTACGCGGTGCCGCCATATCGGCACAAAAAGTTAGACTCGTTGCTGATGAAGTTCGTGGCAAATCTATTGAGCGTGCTTTGGATATCCTAACGTATAGCAATAAAAAAGGCGCTATCTTTGTTAAGAAATGTCTTAACTCAGCCATCGCCAATGCCGAACATAATCACGGCCTAGATATTGACGACCTAAAAGTCGCTACTATCTATGTTGATGAAGGCATTACGCTAAAACGTATCCTACCACGTGCCAAAGGTCGCGCTGATCGTATCAGCAAGCGTACTTGTCACATCACTATAAAGGTAGGAGAATAAGTTATGGGTCAAAAAGTACATCCAATCGGAATTCGTCTTGGTGTTGTAAAAAAGCATAACGCAAACTGGTATGCTGATCCTAAACAATACTCAGAATACCTAATCAACGATATTCAAGTTCGTGAATATCTACGTAAAAAGCTAGATAACGCAATGATCAGCAACATCATGATCGAGCGTCCTACTGGCGCTGCTAAGATCACCATCGCCACTGCGCGCCCTGGTATCGTTATCGGTAAGAAAGGCGAAGATATCGAAAGACTTCAAAAAGAATTGACCAAAATTATGGGCGTACCTGCTCAGGTCAACATTGAAGAAATCACGTCACCTGATCTTGATGCACGTTTGGTAGCAGAGGGTATCGCAAGCCAGCTTGAGCGTCGTGTTATGTTCCGCCGTGCGATGAAACGCGCTGTACAGAACAGCATGCGTTCTGGTGCTAAAGGTATTAAAGTTGAGCTGTCTGGTCGTCTTGGCGGTGCTGAGATTGCTCGTAGCGAATGGTATCGTGAAGGCCGTGTGCCCTTGCATACACTTCGTGCTGATATTGACTATGCGTCAATTCGTGCAGAGACAACTTACGGCACCATCGGTGTTAAAGTTTGGATTTTCCGCGGAGAGATCCTTGACGGTATGAACAGTGTTTATAATCCCGTCAAAGAAGAGCAGACTCGTGCGCCAAAACGCCGTGGTCGCGGAAACGGAAACCGTCGAAACTCAGACAGAGGTTAAACTATGTTACAGCCAAAACGTACCAAGTTTCGTAAAATGCATAAAGGTCGTAACACTGGGCTAGCTCATCGTGGAAGCACCGTTGCATTCGGACAAATTGGTCTAAAATCATTGACGCGTGGTCGTATGACAGCCCGTCAAATCGAAGCAGCACGTCGTACCATCACTCGTAAAATCAAGCGTGGCGGTAAGATTTGGATTCGTGTATTCCCAGACAAGCCTATTACCAACAAACCATTAGAAGTACGTATGGGTAAAGGTAAAGGTCCAGTTGAGTACTGGGTATGCGAAATCAAGCCTGGTAAAGTGCTATATGAAATTGAAGGGGTATCTGAAGAGCTTGCTCGCGATGCATTAACGCTTGCTGCAGCAAAACTGCCCTTTAAAACTACCATTGTTAAGCGGACGATAATGTAATGAAGATCAGTGAATTACGTGATAAATCATTAGAAGAACTGACCCAGTTACTTGATGAAAAGCAGCTTGATGCTTTCCGTATTCGTATGGCTAAAGCAACTGGTCAGTTGGGTAATACCCATGAAGTCAGAGCAAATCGTCGTACGATTGCTCAGCTTCAGACTTTGATTAACGAGAAACAACGAGGCGACTCATGAGCGATAACAATCAAACAGCTACCAATGCTAGCGTATTGACAGGACGAGTTGTCAGCGACAAGATGGACAAGTCCATCACAGTTTTGATTGAGCGTCTGGTTCGTCATCCTTTGTATGGCAAACAGCTTCGTCGTTCTACTAAAATCAAAGCACATGATGAGAACAATGTTTGTCAACAAGGCGACCTTGTCCGTATCAAAGAAACGCGTCCAATCTCAAAAACTAAGTCTTGGACTTTAGTTGATGTGGTTGAAAAAGTAGAAAAAATCTAAGTAAATTGCATTAAAAGCCAGAAGCTGTTAAAATAGTCGCCTTTTTAAGGATGCTGATTGCGCCCGTCGCATATCACTCACATTAAGAGTAAGCTGCGGTTATTTATATTAAAATGCCGCCTTGCTCATTCTGTGCTAGCGGCAGCAACTGGTTTTTATTGCTCATACGTGTGGAGTAACGCTATGATTCAGGTTGAGTCAATGCTGGAAGTTGCAGACAATAGCGGTGCAAGGCGAGTTCAGTGCATTAAAGTACTGGGTGGTTCTCATCGTCGTTATGCATCAGTTGGCGACATTATTAAAGTAACGGTTAAAGAAGCCATTCCTCGTGGTCGTGTCAAAAAAGGCGACGTGATGAATGCAGTAGTTGTACGCACCAAAAAAGGCGTTCGTCGTCCAGATGGTTCTGTGTTACGTTTTGATGACAATGCTGCGGTATTGTTGAACCAAAACAAAGCGCCGATTGCAACTCGTATTTTTGGACCGGTAACTCGTGAACTACGTGGTGATCAGTTTATGAAGATTGTATCACTAGCACCAGAAGTATTGTGAGGTAATCCATGTCAAAATTACGTAAAGGCGATACAGTTATCGTGATTGCTGGGAAAGACAAAGGCAAGCAAGGTACTGTACAAGCTGTAAAAAACGATCGTATTAAAGTTGAAGGCGTTAATATTGTTACTAAACATCAGAAGCCAAATCAGGCGACTGGCGTTGAAGGTGGCATTCTTAAGCAAGAAGCTTTTATGCATATCTCAAATGTCGCAATCTTAAATGCGCAAACCCAAAAAGCAGACCGTATTACTTATCAGTTTGGCGAAGATGGCAAGAAACAACGCGTCTATCGTTCAAACGGTGAAGTAGTGGCGACTGCGTAAGACACTAAGGGTGTAATGGTAATGGCAAGATTAAAATCTTTATATAACGATAAATTAAAGCAGCAAATCAAAGAAGATCTTGGTTTGGACAATGTGATGCAAGTGCCTAAAATCACTAAAATCACACTTAACATGGGTGTAGGCGGCGCGTCTCAAGACAAGAAATTGCTTGAAGGTGCTGTAGCTGACATGACCGCGATTGCTGGTCAAAAACCTGTTGTCACCAAAGCGCGTAAATCAGTTGCTGGCTTTAAGATTCGTGAAGAATGGCCAATTGGCTGTAAAGTAACGCTACGCGGTGAGCAAATGTACGAATTTTTAGATCGTCTCGTTGCCATTGCAATTCCTCGTATTCGTGATTTCCGCGGTTTTTCACCTAAAGCCTTTGACGGACGTGGTAACTACTCATTGGGTATCAAAGAACAGATCGTATTCCCAGAAGTAGATTTTGACAAGATTGACCGTATCCGTGGTATGGATGTGACAATCACCACGTCAGCTCAATCTGATGAAGAAGGTCGTGCGTTGCTTAAAGCATTCGGCTTCCCATTTAAATAAGGTAAAGACGTTATGGCAAAGAAGAGCATGATTAACCGCGAATTAAAGCGCGAAAAAATGGTTGCTAAATATGCTGAAAAGCGTATCAAGCTAAAAGAAACTATCAGTGATATCAACGCATCAGACGAAGAGCGTATGGACGCGATGTTAGAGCTACAAGCTCTTCCACGCAACTCATCACCAGTACGTCTGCGTAATCGTTGTGCTATCACCGGTCGTCCTCACGGTTACTTCCGCAAGTTTGGCTTATCACGCAATATGCTGCGTGAGCGTGTCATGCAAGGCGATGTGCCTGGTGTTCGTAAAGCAAGCTGGTAAGGAGTAACTATATGAGTATGCAAGATACCGTTGGGGATATGCTAACCCGTATCCGTAACGCACAAATGGCTAACAAAGTATCGGTAGCAATGCCGAGCTCTAAATTACGTAAATCAATTGCTGATTTGCTAGTTAGCGAAGGTTATGTGGCGAGCGCTGTTGTTACTGAAGAAGAAAACAACAAAGCAACCCTTACTATTGAATTGAAATACTTCGAAGGCCGTGCGGTTATCGAAACTATTCAACGTTATAGCCGCCCTGGTCTACGCCAGTTCCGCGGTAAAGACGAAATCCCTACTGTTAAGCAAGGTATGGGTGTTGCTATCGTATCTACAAGCCAAGGTATCATGAGCGATCGTGCTGCACGCGCTGCTGGTATCGGTGGTGAAATCGTTGCATTTGTAGCGTAAGCTATACGACGATGAAGTCTATTTGATGGTGGTTAGGCTTCTATCGATTGAGTAATGTTTAATTATTTCAAATTGATAGGTGTCTAACACAGTCAACTATGCTAAACTAACACGCTTTTTAGCCTGTTAGTTTTTTCGCTAATAAAAGCAAGTTAAATTTTTTAAGGAATATTCCTATGTCTCGTGTGGCTAAAGCCCCAGTAACGCTGCCAAATGGCGTAAGCGTTACTTTGAACGATCGGCAGGTCGAAGTTAAAGGCAAGAACGGTACTATGTCTTTACACCTGCATGAATTGGTCGAGCTGAAACAGGAAGATGATGCTATCATTTTCTCACCTGCAGTCGATTCAAAAGAAGCTATGATGCACACTGGCACCATGCGCGCTCTTGTTAACAACTATGTTACTGGCGTAAATGAAGGCTTTGAAAAGCGTCTTCAATTGATTGGTGTTGGTTATCGCGCACAAGTTGCTGGTAACAAAGTAACCTTGAACGTTGGCTACTCTCATCCAGTAGAGTACACGCTACCTGAAGGTGTATCGGCTGAAACCCCAACGCAGACTGAAATTGTTTTGAAATCAAACAATAAACAGCAGCTTGGTCAAGCAGCGGCTAATATCCGTGGTTTCCGTCCACCTGAGCCTTATAAAGGTAAAGGTATTCGTTATAGTGACGAGCATGTGATTCGCAAAGAAGCTAAGAAAAAATAAGGTGAGTTGAAATGTTTGATAAAAAAGCAGCTCGTCTGCGTCGAGCTAAGAAAACACGTGCACATATCCGTCATCTAGGCGTTCATCGCTTAACGGTTAACCGCACGTCAAAACATATTTATGCCCAGATTATCTCTCCAAATGGTGGTGAAGTGATTGCTCAGGCATCTACCTTAGACAGCAGCTTGCGTTCAGGCGCGACTGGTAACGCTGATTCAGCAACGTCTGTAGGTCAAATGATCGCAGAACGTGCAAAAGCAGCTGGCATTACTAAAGTTGCCTTTGACCGTAGTGGTTTCAAATATCATGGTCGAGTTAAAGCTTTAGCAGAAGCTGCTCGCGAAAACGGATTGGAGTTTTAATCATGGCTAGAAATGATAAAAATGATAAAAATGAACAGACTGACGGTCTAGTAGAACGCTTAGTTACCGTTGATCGCGTTGCAAAAGTTGTTAAAGGTGGTCGTATTTTCTCTTTCACTGCGTTGACTGTAGTGGGTGACGGTAATGGTCGTGTTGGTTTTGGTCGTGGTAAAGCGCGTGAAGTGCCTGCTGCTATCCAAAAAGCACTAGAAGCTGCCAAACGTAATATGATTACTGTTGAGCTAAATGATGCAACTTTGTATCATCCGATCAAAGCAAGTCATGGTGCTAGTAAAGTCTACATGCAACCTGCATCTGAAGGTACTGGCGTAATCGCTGGTGGTGCAATGCGTGCTGTATTAGAAGTTGCTGGTGTCAAAGATGTTTTGACTAAATGTTATGGTTCTACCAATACTGCTAACGTTGTTCGTGCAACGTTTAACGGTTTACGTGATATGTCAACTCCAGAGAAGATGGCAGCTAAACGTGGTAAATCTGTAGACGAAATCTTGGGTTAACTTAGACTAGGTGAGTTACGATGAAAAAAATGAAAGTCACTCAATTTAAATCGGGTGCCCATCGCCTAAAGAGCCACAAAGCGAGCTTGAAAGGATTGGGTTTACGCCGTATTGGTCATAGTGTGGTCGTTGAAGATACTCCTTCAACCCGTGGTATGGTTAATCGCGTTAACTACATGGTAAAAGTGGAGGAAGCGTAATGGGTCTTAGATTAAATGAATTATCACCAGGTGTTGGCGCAAAGAAAACTGCCCAACGTCGTGGTCGTGGTATCGGTTCAGGTCTTGGTAAGACTGGTGGTCGTGGTGTAAAAGGTCAGAAATCTCGTTCAGGTTCTAGCGTTCGCTCAGGATTTGAAGGTGGTCAAATGCCTTTATATCGTCGTCTACCAAAATTTGGTTTTACCAGTAAACTGGCTATGAAGACTGCTGAAGTACGTCTTTCTGAACTGAATAAAATTGAAGGCGATGTAGTTAGTCTTGAAACACTTAAAGCTGCTAACCTTATCCGTCACGATATGAAACGTGCTCGTGTAATGCTATCAGGTGAAGTCACTAAAGCTTATACTTTTAAAGGTATCAAAGTGACTAAAGGCGCCAAGCAAGCAATCGAAGCTGCTGGTGGTAGCATCGAGGAGTAGTAACGTGTCAAAACAATCAATGTCATCGACTGGTATACCGCTCAATCCATTTGCCTTTATACGTAAGTATGATGAATTATGGACGCGTTTATTATTCTTAATCGGCGCATTGATTGTTTATCGTTTAGGGTCACATATTCCAGTACCGGGTATCAATCCGGTTAACTTGGCTGATCTGTTTTCGCGCAACGAAAATACCATTTTGAGCATGTTTAACATGTTCTCAGGTGGTGCACTAGAACGTATGTCCATCATGGCACTTGGCATCATGCCATATATTTCAGCATCTATTATCGTTCAGATGATGTCGGCGGTATTGCCATCGCTTGAAGCCCTCAAAAAAGAAGGCGAAGCGGGACGACGTAAGCTAAACAAGTACACCCGTCAAGGGACACTTGGATTAGCACTAGTACAGTCATTAGGAATGTGTGCTGGCCTTATCAGTCAGAATCTTACCTTATCTACTGGTTTGACTTTTTATATTCCAGCGGTTACCTCATTGGTAGCTGGCGCTATGTTCCTAATGTGGCTTGGTGAGCAAATTACAGAACGCGGCGTGGGTAATGGTATCTCAATGCTCATCTTTGCGAGTATTGTGGCTGGTACGCCAGGTATGATTTCGCAGTCTATCGAACAGGTCAATCAAGGGCAGATGAACTTGATTGTACTTTTTATCTTTGTATTGCTAGGCATCGCGGTGACTGCCGGTATCGTTTATATTGAACGAGCGCAGCGCCGTGTCCCAGTAAACTATGCGCAGAAGCAACAACAAGGTCGCAAAATTTATGCTCAGCAGCAGTCGCATTTGCCGCTTAAGCTAAATATGGCAGGGGTTATTCCCGCTATTTTTGCCAGCTCGTTATTGTTGTTTCCAGCAAGTTTAGGACAATGGGTTGGTCAATCGGCTGATCCTACTTTTACACAAAAGATATTACAAAATATGGCATTGGTGTTGTCTCCAGGGCAGCCGCTGTATTTGGTTCTGTTTGGCGCAATGATTATTTTCTTCTGTTACTTTTACACGGCATTGGTATTTAGTCCGCGTGAAGTTGCTGAAAACCTTAAACGTAGTGGTGCGTATATCCCAGGTATTCGCCCCGGACAACAAACTCAGCGTTACCTTGATCATGTATTAAACCGACTGACCTTTATTGGCGCGATGTATATGACGGTTATTTGTTTAATGCCAATGGTCGTGCAGTCATCGTTTGGTGTGCCGTTTCAACTTGGTGGTACGTCATTACTGATTATGGTGGTTGTGGTAATGGACTTCATTTCGCAAATCCAAGCGCATTTGATGACCCATCAATATCATGATCAGACGTTAATTCAATCGCCCACTCAACCTTAAATGAGCGGTACGATATCTCAAAGGAGTATGCTATGAAAGTTCAAGCATCAGTTAAGAAGATTTGTGGTAGCTGTAAAGTTGTGCGCCGTAAAGGCCGTGTACATGTTATTTGTACCGCAGAACCTCGCCACAAGCAACGTCAAGGTTAATATTTGATAGCATAAGTTTTTTAACTTTTGTTACTAATTAAATTAATACTTGAAAAATAACGGCGGATGGGATATCATCCGCCACTTGCCGTGTTTATGCAGAATGTCTTATAATGTTTTCGATCAATAGGCTTTTAACTAAGTCAAAAGAACGACTATCGTTATAAAGAATCTAGTATTAACAGCAACAAATCTGAAGAATAATGCCTTATTGATAAATAACGCTTATTTTTCTTTAATGGAGAGAAATCAATGGCTCGTATTGCCGGCGTAAACATTCCGGATAATAAGCATGCTGTTATTTCACTAACTTATATCTTTGGTATCGGTCGTACCACTGCTCAGAAAATCTTAGAAGCAGTTGGCATTGCCCCTACTACTAAAGTTAGCCAGTTAGATGATACACAGTTAGATGCTATCCGTGCACAAGTTGCAAATTACATGACTGAAGGTGATCTTCGTCGTGAAGTGTCGATGAATATCAAGCGCTTGGTTGATCTTGGTTGTTACCGTGGCATCCGCCATCGCCGTAACCTGCCAGTTAGAGGTCAGAACACCAAGAACAACGCTCGTACTCGTAAGGGTCCGACACGCCCTCTCAAAAGATAATTAACTTAGGAAGCTAAAAGATGGCTAAAGACACTCGTAGTCGCAAAAAAGTGACTCGTCGTTCAGTATCGGAGGGCGTTGCCCATATCCATGCGTCTTTTAATAACACCATTGTTACGATTACCGATCGTCAAGGTAATGCACTGGCTTGGGCCACTTCAGGTGGACAAGGCTTCCGTGGTTCACGTAAATCTACACCATTTGCAGCTCAGGTTGCAGCTGAAGTCGCTGGTAAAGCGGCTCAAGAATACGGTGTTAAGAATATCGACGTTTTGGTCAAAGGACCAGGACCGGGTCGTGAGTCTGCGGTAAGAGCACTTGGTGCATTGGGTTATAAAGTTAACAGCATCTCTGATGTGACCCCAATCCCACACAATGGTTGCCGTGCGCCGAAAAAGCGCCGCGTCTAATATTAAAGACGAAGCTTTTTATCATAAGAGCTTATAGGAGACATAACAATGGCCCGTTATATTGGACCAAAACTCAAATTATCACGTCGTGAAGGTACAGACTTAGGCCTTAAGTCTGGTGTTAAACCATATGACGTAAAAACGAAAAAAGCGGCTCGTCCACCTGGTCAACATGGTGTTAGCCGTAATAAGAGCTCAGAATACTCTCTACAGTTACGCGAAAAACAAAAAGTTAAGCGTATCTACGGTGTATTAGAGCGCCAGTTTGCCAACTACTATAAAGAAGCTGCTCGTAAGCGTGGCGCTACTGGTGAAAACCTGCTAGCAATGCTTGAGAGTCGCCTTGATAACGTCGTTTATCGCATGGGCTTTGGCTCAACTCGTGCTGAAGCACGTCAGCTCGTTAGCCATCGCACTGTGATGGTAAAAAAAGCTGGCCGCGATGAGTTTGTTCGTGTGAACATTCCATCAATTCAGTTGCAAGATGGTGATGTCGTCGCTATCCGTGAGAAGTCTCGCGAACAACTACGTATTAAAAACGCTATTGAACTAGCGACACAACGTGGTATTCCAGAATGGCTAGATGTTGACCACAGCAAGCTACAGGGCACGTTTAAACAAGCGCCTGATCGCATTGATCTACCTGCTGAAATCAACGAAAGCTTGATCGTTGAGCTATACTCTAAGTAAGTAACGTACTGCTCGATGTTATAACAATAGCATTGAGCAATTGACGTTAATTAAACCAGTTTAATAAATCGAGGTGACATCATGATGCTAAGTGCAACTGAGTTTCTAACGCCGAACGCCATTAACGTGGATACGGTTAATGAAACGATTGCGAAAGTCACGCTCGAACCGTTAGAACGCGGCTTTGGGCATACCTTAGGTAATGCCTTACGTCGCATCTTGTTATCTTCATTACCTGGTGCTGCAGTCATTGAAGCTGAGATTGATGGTGTTGACCATGAATACTCAACGCTTGAAGGACTACAAGAAGACGTGCTTGACTTGCTTTTGAACTTAAAAGGCTTGGCAATCACCCTTCATGACCAAAATGAAGTATTCTTGACCTTGGATAAACAAGGTCCAGGCACTATTACTGCTGCAGACATCACGTTGCCGCATAATGTCGACATTATCAATCCAGAATTGGTATTGGGTACATTAAGCGACCGTGGTCATCTTAAGATGCGTTTGCGTGTGGTAATGGGTCGTGGATATGAGCCAGCAAACCAGCGCCGTGAAGATGGCGACACTAAAGCGATTGGACGCTTAAAGCTTGATGCAAGTTTTAGTCCAGTACTGCGTGTTGCTTATCAGGTTGAGAACGCACGTGTAGAACAACGTACTGATCTTGATCGTCTTATCATCGAGCTTGAAACTAATGGCACTATAGATCCAGAAGAAGCAATTCGTAAAGCAGCCACTATTTTACAACAACAGATTTCTATCTTTGTTGACCTAGAAGCTGAAGAAGCGCCTGAGCCTGTGAAAGAAAAAGAAGAGGTTGATCCGGTGCTATTACGCCCTGTGGACGATCTTGAACTAACGGTTCGCTCAGCCAACTGCTTGAAAGCTGAAAACATTTACTATATCGGTGATTTGGTACAGCGTTCAGAGACTGAACTACTAAAAACCCCAAATCTTGGTAAGAAATCATTGACCGAAATCAAAGACGTATTAGCGTCTAAAGATTTAGAGCTCGGTATGCGCCTAGACAATTGGCCACCAGCTGACCTTCGTGTCGATGATCGCTTTTCTTATCGTAGCCGTTAAACTTTAAGGATTTTTGACTATGCGCCATCGTAAGAGTGGAGTCAAGCTGGGTCGTACCGGCAGTCATCGTAAGGCAATGTTTCAGAACATGACCAACTCATTATTTGAGCATGAACTGATCAAAACAACTTTACCAAAAGCAAAAGAATTGCGCCGTGTTGCTGAGCCATTAATCACTTTGGCTAAAGAAGACAGCGTTGCTAATCGCCGTTTGGCATTTAGCCGCATGCGTAGCAAAACTATGGTAGGCAAACTATTTGGCACGTTAGGTCCTCGTTACCAAACTCGTCCAGGTGGTTATTTGCGTATCGTAAAATGCGGTTACCGTGATGGTGACAATGCGCCAATGGCTTATGTAGAATTGGTTGATCGTGACTAATTTTATACGCTCATTGTATAATAAAAAAAGCTCCAATAATTTGGAGCTTTTTTTATGCCTTTTATTCTTAAAATTTTTTTATGGTACGAGTGAGCTGACGTCAGCAGCACCTTGTCTGATGATTTCGGACTGATTAGTGGTCATATCGACGATAGTAGTCAGTTTGGTGGTTTTGATACCAGCATTAATGAGACCATCTATTTGATTACCGAGTAACTCTTCAATCTCAAATGGATCATCCAATATCTCATCTCGATGCGGCAATATGAGTGAACTGGTCAATATAGGTTCATCCATCGCTGCTAGCAATGCTTGCGCAATAGGATTGCTTGGCACGCGAATACCAATGGTTTTTTTCTTAGGATGCGCCAACTTCTTAGGTACATCTTTGGTGGCGTTTAAGATAAAGGTAATCGGTGCCGGTGTATGGGCTTTTAGCTGTTTAAATTGCACATTGTCTACCGTGGCATAGTTGGCAATTTCACTTAAATCGCGACATAACAAGGTAAATTGATGCTTATCATCAAGCTCACGGATATGTTTTAATTTTTCTAGCGCGTCTTTAGCGCCTAAGCGGCAGCCAAACGCATAACTGGTATCGGTAGGATAGATAACTAATTGATCATTACGTAATAAATCCGCTGCTTGTTCGATAAGCCGCGGTTGTGGGTTGTCCGGATGAATGTAAAATACTTGCATGATTTTTCCTTATTTTTTAATTATTGGTTTTTAATTGAGACAATTTTTTCATTAATTAGATGTAGTTCAATCATTAGACATATTAAAAAAGTTATTTTAAAAATTAAGAAAATCTGTATTTTTAACATACTACTTTAGTTATCAGTATAGCTTAAAGCAAATATAAGTTTAGTGGCAAGGCGTTACCAACCGTAGAAAATCGTTAATAAGTAGGAACACTTAGTAATTTGAATTAAGCGTTGATTTCAGATGAAGGAGTACAAACGCTAATTAAAGCAGTCAGTAAAGTCTTAGCGTCACGCGGCAGAGTATAAGGTTTGGCTATATAGCTTTCTACTTGCTGATAGACATCATTAGCAAAGGTACTACTGCTAGTGTCGAAGTCGGCAAACAAGTTATCTTGTGAGACTTGGAAGTTTCGACCACACGCTAAGGTGAATAAACATTCTAATGCCTGTGGTTTGATCTCTACGCGCTCAAATGCTTGCTGCTGAGCTTCTGTCCTACCGTCTGGAGCATACCAGTAGCCAAAGTCAGGTAATTGTCTACGAGCGTCACCAGCCAGGCACCAATGACTCAGCTCGTGCAGGGCACTGGCAAAAAATCCATGAGCGAATTCAATTCTGGCAGGCTCATTGTCTTGAGCAGGGAAATACTCTGGCTCACCCTCACTACGAACCAATATCACTTGCTGGTTAGTAAATAAAGTATTAAATAGCTGTATGAGCCAATCAGTGGCTAATCGTTCGCTATCAATTATCAACCCTGCTGAGTAAGTATTGTCAGGCTGAGTAGTAGATAACTTTTGCCACTGACTTCTCCATTCTCTTAAATACTCATCTTCATCGAGGCACAGTCTATTGCTAAGAGCATTTTCAGTATGACGATCTAGTTGAGTAAGATATTGCAGCAACGAACTTGCTGTAGCAGGAGAAAGTAAATCAGAAAAATTAATTTTATTATCAGGTAGATTCATAGAGAAGACATTGACTTAATAAATATTAAAGACAAAAAATTTTAGGTAAAAAAGTAAGTAGTAAAAAAGCTTGAACATATTTGCTATCAAAAAATCTTAACATACTAGCGCTAGCAGAATATGGCACTTTCCGTTAGTATGGCAGGCAATATTATACACCGTTTTTATGAATGAGGCCGCGCATGTCAAGCACTCCAGAAACTAAACCGTCAGCACCTTACGCTGACAATAAAAAAGCGCCTGTATCTACTAGCATGCTTGAGCACATTTCTTTGGACAAATGGGCAGACACGGGTTTTGAGTGGTCAGGAGAAGTCGATCCAAACTCTTTTGAACGTCTTGCCACGACGTTGAGCGCCGAGCATGATCAGTCAAACACTCAGTTAAACGCTGAACTCTATCGCCGTAATAATGTTTTGCATTTGGCATTTACATTAAAAGGCGATATCTGGCTAACATGCCAACGCTGTTTACAACCAATTGCGATAGACTTATCTGATGATTATAATATTGCATTACTAGAGAATGATAGCCAAGTACGCTTGATTGATGAAGAGCAAGACTACTTGTTACTTGATGAAATCGTCACTGAGCAGTCTCCGGAGCGTCTACTACCATTTAAAAAACTGGTAGAAGATGAGATATTGCTCAAAACACCAATGGCGCCAAAGCATGATGATTGTGAGATGTCAGTTGAGCAGTTTGGCGAGATACCAGAAGAAGAAGAGAGTGAAAATCCATTCGCTGCTTTAGCCTCCTTAAAAGGTAAGCTATAAGAGCCAAATTTATTTATTCAAGTATTTGAGAAGCCTTTTATCTGCTTTGTACAGAAGAGTGCAAGGCAGGGCTTTATTAATCTAATAAACATGCGTATAATGTCCGGTTTATTGCATTCGAGCAACCTGTTGCGTGCTGATAGAAGCTGACTAGGCAAATTTTTCATAAATTTCAGACATAGTTAGCGCTTTATGTAAGTAACAATCTATTTAACTAATGATGCTTCAGACTTAGGTTGTTGTGATTATATAGCCTCTGTCAGTATCGACTAAAGCTGAATTTCAAGCTTATCCCTTTTAAGTATAGGAGCTATATCATGGCTGTTCAAAAAAGTCGTAAAAGCCGTTCTCGTCGTGACATGCGCCGTTCACATCACCGTATGGAAATTGCTGAACTAAGCGTAGATGCTACCACTGGTGAAAAACATCGTCGTCATCACATGACTAAAGATGGTTTCTACCGTGGTCGTCAGCTATTCAAAGTTAGTCAAGATGCCTAAGACATTGGCCCTATGATAGCTAGGTAAAATAGTGACGGTACTGGTGACTGTTGTTGTATTTACCTGGCTATCATTAGTCAATAAGCTTTGAGCTAAAAAAAGCCAAGTTATTTCGCTATCATATATTATGTGGCTGGATAACTTGGCTTTTTGTTATTTATGACTAAACTCATTGCTTAGATGACTTTTTATTTTTAGCAAATAGAAACGCGTACTCAATCGTTAGTGCTTTTGATTGGTACTGTATTTTCCTATCGTTGTTTGGTCTGCATCCGCTATGATAATAGTGTGTGTCAGTGTATAGTTTACTGACAATCCGTTTTCTTAGATAAATAATTGAACTAGCGGCTTTGTATCACATCTAATAATATAATACACCCCATTGTTTTAGGGATATTTCTAATCAGATAAGGGATATTGGTTATGGCTTCTGTACCCGATATGGTAAAAAAGCAACCCGCTCGTATCGCGGTCATTTTTCCTGGACAAGGATCTCAAGCAGTCGCGATGACGAGTGAGCTTGCTGAAATCTACCCAGAGATACGCGATACATTTACCGAAGCGAGTGAGGCGCTTGGTGAGGATTTGTGGGCAATCTGTCAGGATGAAGAAAAACTCAATCAAACCGAGTATACTCAGCCAGCGCTACTGACAGCTAGCATTGCCATTTGGCGTGTCTTACAACAAAAAATAGAAGAGACGCCTTGCTATTTAGCTGGTCACTCTCTGGGCGAGTACAGCGCCCTGTGTGCTGCCAATGTGATATCGCTTGGTGATGCCGTCACCCTAGTGCATAAACGCGGTCAGTTGATGCAAGAGGCCGTTGTAGGTGTCGATACTGCTATGGCTGCCGTGTTAGGACTAGAAGACAACCGAGTCGAAAATCTGTGTGAGCAAGCAACAGAGCATGTCGAGGGTGCCATTGTTGGCGCTGCTAACTTCAACAGCCCAGGACAGGTAGTGATCTCGGGTAACGCTGCTGGCGTTAACGCTGTAATCGACAAAGTCAAAAATACGGGCAAAAAATCTGTGCCCTTAAAAGTGAGTGTGCCATCTCATTGTGCATTAATGGAGCCTGCAAGTAATGCCTTAGCTGAGATATTAGCAGGTATTCAATTTGATCAAGCGACCATTCCTGTGATTCAAAATCGCTATGCGCGTGTTGAAACCAGTGCAGTAGGTATCAAACAAGCATTGACTGAACAGCTGAGTGAGCCAGTACTGTGGTCAAAAACCATGCAGGAACTGGCCGATAAGCAAATTAATCTATTAATCGAATGTGGCAGTGGCAACGTATTAAGCAATTTGGCTAAGCGTCAAGCGCAGCCAATCGCAAGCTATCCTACAGACAAGCCTGCCCGTCTAGAAAAACTATTAGAGGTGTTATCATGAGCCGTACGATTACATTAGTAACTGGCGCTAGTCGCGGTATCGGAAAGGCAGTCGCCAAACGCTTTGCTAAAGAAGGACATTTTGTTATTGGCACCGCGACCACTGAAAAAGGTGCTGAACTTATTGATGACTATCTTCATGATAGTGGTGGTATCGGTCGCGTCTTAGACGTACGTGATACTACTCAAATTGATAAATTGTTTGAAGAGATCGAAAGCGTCTATGGAGCGGTACAAGTATTGGTTAACAATGCAGGTATCACGCAAGACGGTCTGCTAATGCGTATGAAAGACGATGACTGGTCAAATGTCATCGATACGAATTTGACCTCAGTTTACCGCATGAGCAAACGCGCAGTACGCGGTATGATGAAAGCGCGCCGTGGTCGTATTATTAATATCACCTCTGTTGTTGCTCAAATGGGTAATGCAGGTCAATCTAACTATGCCGCGACTAAAGCTGGTGTAGAAGGTTTCAGTCGTACGCTTGCACGTGAAATCGGTTCACGCCAAGTGACTATCAATTGCGTGGCACCAGGTTTAATCGAGACTGATATGACAGATGAGCTCGACGAGCGCCTATTGAATTCTATGCTAGATGCCGTTCCTATCAGCCGTCTTGGTCAACCAGAAGACATCGCAGCAGCAGTACATTTCTTAGCCAGTGATGAAGCCAGCTATATCACCGGCGCGGTCATTCCGGTCAATGGTGGCATGTATATGTAGTCAATACACGGACGTTACATAGTTATAATAAAAAACTGTGTGAACGAGTGTAAACTATAATAAAGGATGCTATAATTACGAATACTTTTGAGTCAAAGCCCTGTATGATAACAGGGCTTTATTAGACAGACTGTGTAACAAGTCATAGAGTACTCAGACAGCGATGCTGATCTGGCAAATACATTTTATATATCATGCTATAGAGCTTAAATAAGGCACAATAGCAGTTTATTAAAAATAATAGATGATAATGGAGTAATCTATATGAGTAATGATATCGAGCTAAGAGTAAAATCAGCAGTTGCTGAGCAACTAGGTATGAACGTTGAAGACATCAATAATGATGCTTCATTCATGGAAGACCTAGGTGCGGACTCGTTGGACCTAGTTGAATTGGTGATGTCTTTTGAAAGTGATTTTGGTATCACTATTCCTGACGAAGACTCTGCAGAATTGACTACTGTTCAAAAAGCAATTGATTACGTACAAGCCCAGCTGTAATTTGCCATTTGTTTAGCAAATTTTATAATGCCGCTTATCTTAATAGATAGGCGGTTTTTTTATGAGGGTGATTTAATTGATCAGTTGCATTAACATAAGCTACGTCAATTAACATTACTCAACATACTCTTACTATTCACGTTTGGTTCGTTTGTCTATACTCATCATGGTAAACAGTACAAAGCACGGTGATGTTCAATAACACACCACCGAAAATAAATATGAATAATAAATAACAATATTTCAAGGAGCAGTTATATGGGTATGTTCAGTTTTGCAAAAGATATCGGTGATAAAATCTTTAATCGTGATGACGAGAAACACGATGCCAAATCAGAGACCAAGGCAGATGCCAATACACCGGTAAAAAGCAGCGAGCCTTCAGCTCAATCAGTTGCTAACATTCTGTTGCGTCGTATTCAGCAACAGAACCTAAATATCAGTAATTTAAAAATCAAATATAACGGCTCTACAGATACAGCAGAAATCAGCGGTAACGCGAAAACTCAAGCTGATCGTGAAAAAGCGATTATTGCTATTGGTAACGTACAAAATGTTGCTAAGGTCATTGATAATATCGATATCGAAGAAGATGCACCTGAGTCAACGATGTATACGGTAAAATCTGGCGATAGCTTATCTAAGATTGCGAAAGATGTTTACGGTGAGTCTGGCGATTATATGAAAATATTTGAAGCCAATAAGCCAATGTTATCTGATCCAGATAAAATCTATCCAGGTCAAGTGTTACGCATTCCTAAGCCATAACAAATTGATGATATAAGCAATAAATAATCTGTACAAAAAATCGATGATAAAAAAGCCTCTTTTATAAGAGGCTTTTTTTATGAACATCTATCAAAGCAAATAATGACTTGCTCCGTTATGATATACATCAACTCGTTGGCTTACTACTAGCGTCTAGTTTTCTGCCCTGTTCAGCTATTGCCCATTCAATGTGTTCATCAAGCATGGCGTTATGTAGCGTCAACTTAGACTTCAACTGCTCAATGACGTGTGGACTAGCATTAGCGTTACCCAAACCAATCGCGATATTACGTAAGAAATTGATATAGCCTGTGCGTCTGAGCGGGCTTCCTTGTGTGTTGTTCAAAAAATCCGCTTCTTGCCATTGCCATAATTCAAGCAAACTGCTGTTATCGAGACCATGCCTTGGTGCGAAGTCCTCAACGGCAGTCAGATTGGCATAACGATTCCATGGACAGATCAGCTGACAGTCATCGCAGCCAAACACCCGATTGCCAATCGCGCGTCGATACTTGGTATCAATAATACCATCGTGTTCAATCGTCAAATAAGAGATACAGGCAGAGGCATTGAGCTCATAAGGCGCTACAATCGCTTGGGTAGGGCATACATCAATGCAAGCGCTACAACTGCCACAATGCTCTTTAACAGGCTGGTCATCGGGCAGCTCTAAGCTTAAAAACAGCTCACCTAGCACAAAAAATGAGCCAGCTTGTTTGTTGATTAATAACGTATGCTTACCTGTCCAGCCCAGACCAACAGCATCGGCAATAGGCCGCTCAAAGATAGGCGCAGAATCACTAAAGGGTCTAAAAACAAACTCTTTATCTGAACCAATATCGAGATGTTGCCATTCAGGAAGCATGGCCTCGATATTCAGAGCCAATTGCTTTAAACGGCTACGCATTGTCTTATGATAATCACGACCTCTTGCATAACGCGCAATGATGCCTTGGTTGGGATGGTCGTTGTCTGTGACAGCACGCGGTGTTGGTGCCTGAGTGAGATAATCCATTCGCACACTGATAATGGTTTTTGCACCCTCTACCAACTGCTCAGGATGAGCGCGCAGATGATGGTTGTTGTGCATGAACTGCAATTGACCCTCATAGCCTTTATCCAGCCACTTCTGTAGCTGTTCGATTTGCTTAGTAAACAGTGGATGATGGACAGATAAAAACCCACAGTCAGCAAACCCTAATGTTTGCGCTTGCACTTTGATCCATTGTTTAACATCTGCTGTTGTTGCAAAGACTGTTGAGTTACTAACGGCAATCTTGTTTTTATCGGTAGGCATAGAGATAGGTGCTTATTGGCGATCTATTTTTAGAATGGTATTTTCTCACAATCAGTGGCAGTGTGAGCACCATTATGATAAGACAGTGAGCATAGAGCGCAAGTAGAAAAGAAAATAAACTCACATTCATATTGATACATAAGTAGACATGAGCTTTTGCTAAGCTGATACCAAAGTTTAGAAACTAGACTTTCAACACTATAAAAATATCAGAAAAACATGGCCGAGGATAATAAATGAAGAATTTTACCAATTTATCACCTATAAAAAATACAAAACCTATTGCGCTTTATAGTAGTGAGCAAATTTATGCCATGGAGCAAGCGTGGTTTGCTCAAGGATATGATAGTTTTGGCTTAATGCAGCAAGCAGCTTGGCAAATGGCACAGCAGATAGAATTGCTTTATGAACAAAAATGTCTCAATGCTAATCATTCTGCTAATACTAACGTTTATCATCGTATGGAGCGTTTGCGCCGAGTAAGTGTCTGGGTAGGTAAGGGTAATAATGGCGGGGACGGTTGGCTCATTGCTTATTACTTGCAGCAAGCTGGCTGGCAAGTAGAAGTGGTCACTGTCGGTTTTGATGTCAATGATTTTGATACTCGTACTCAGTCGGCCATCTCTAATAAGAAAGACCACAATAATGACCATATAACTGATGCTAACAAAGCGCGACAGATAGCAATATCTGCCAACTGTCATTATCAACACTTCGAAGAGATTCATAGCAGTCACAATGAGTCAGAGAAAATGGCTTTATTAGCTGACATTTATATTGATGCACTGTTTGGGATTGGGCTAGATCGTGCGCCAGAAGGTGTCTATAAAGAGGCTATTAGCGCTTTTAATCGTACTACTCAGCAACAAAACGCACTAGCAGTCGCCGTCGATATTCCAAGTGGATTGGTGGCGTCTACTGGTGCGGTATTTGATCGTATAGCAGTACAAGCTGATGTCACCTTATGCCTGATTGCGCGCAAATTTGGTTTACACACCAAAGATGGTGCGGATTATAGCGGAGACATAATCGATATACCGTTAATACCTTATCAAACAGCTAGACCTCACAAAATATCTGATAAAAATACCAAGCAAAATACTATTGAAGCATTTGAACCTGTTGCCATACTGCTGATGGCTGCACAGAGTATGAAGCCGCGCCGCCAAAACAGTTACAAAGGTAGCTACGGTCATGCGCTAATCATCGGTGGAAATCGCGTTGATGGCTCTCAAGGGATGGGCGGTGCTGCGATACTGTCTGCATCAAGCACCATGGCAACTGGCGCTGGTAAAATAACCGTTGCCTGTCATGAGGCTTTTCATGGTGCATTATTAACGTCACTGCCTGATGCGATGACTATCAATCTGCACGATACAGATAGCGTAAAGGCACTTATCAAACAAGCCAGTGTTGTCGCTATTGGTATGGGTTTGGGCCGTGACGAAAAAGCAAAAATGTTATTTATCGACTATATACAGGCTGCCATAGCTCATGAAAAATCAATAGTGATCGATGCAGATGGTCTTTATCATTTGGCCTCGCTGCAAATGGATAGCCATGAACTGGTAACAGAGCTTCGCGAACACAGCATCAATCATCGAGTTTGCTTGACACCGCATAGCGGCGAAGCGGCTAGATTGCTCGATCAAAAAATAAGCGAGGTAGAAAGTGATAGATTGCGAGCCATAAAACAATGCGCTGCAGTTTATGGTGGTGACTGGGTATTAAAGGGAGCAGGGTCGCTAGTTTTGGAGCAAAAATCAGGACGAGCGCGAGTATATGTCTGTGATGCGGGCAATGCTGGTATGGCAACTGCTGGCATGGGCGATATTCTATCTGGAGTGATTGCTGGATTATTAGCACAACAAGACTTAGCAGCAGAGTCGCGCAGTTTACCTCAGGCAGCGCTTATTCATGGATTTTCAGGGGACACACTGGTTAATCAAGGTAATGAATATCATCGTGACAATAAGCTATTGATTGGACAACGAGGGCTACAAGCGCAAGATATGCCAGCAGCCATTCGTCATGTTATGCAATTAATGATAGTTGAGTAGTCATCATTAGTATAAAGACTAGGTCGTAGCGCTGCTACAGTATTGGTCGATTGCCTGCTGTACGCGTTCACGTTTTAGCTCAATCTCACGGCCATCTAAGTACTGACGCTTGCCATTTGCATCCATCTCATAGATACGTCCGCCAACGTTTAGATTCGTTAAATTGTTACGTAGCGATTGGCAGCGCTGGGCATTGGCTTGCGCTTCTTGCTCTTTGATACGTGCTTCAAGTGCAGCTACGCGCTGTTCTTCTGCAGTTTGAGTATTATTGCTTTGGCTGGGGTCTGTTTTGCCAGCCATTTGTCCGGCGTTGTTTTGTCTACCGTCGCTACGAAACTCAATCAACTCAACGTTTTTACCATTTTGCGGTGCGTGCTGGCTATATTTAACTTCGCCATATGCGCCAATGGATTTATAAACTTGAATAGCCTGACTGGTATTCATGGATAGCATTAGCATACAGGTGGTACTCGTTAGCCATTTAGCAGCAGTCGCTATTTTAGACGCATATGCCATAGCAGCAATCCTTTTGTTTGATAAAAGCAAATTTGTATAAGGGTAAATATAACATTTGAGCACTTTATTGGCAGCACTAATGTATCGACTTCCAATTTTAGCAAATAATACTTATCAATGTGTATTATTTAATAACTAATAGTTTGGGATAGGCTTTAGAAGTTTTTCTTGACAATAGCGGGCAAACCATCGAATATAATAGAAGTTGATTGGTCAGTGAACGGCTTTTATGATATTGCCGTGGCACTTGAAAATGATTACTACGAGCTACTTATCGGTAGTTTATGCAGTGTTATTTTCTTTGTGATGATGATATAGCACACGTAGCATTGGCTACTCATAACTATACATTGTCTCCGGACTTATCTGTCTACAATGACTAAGATAAACTTATTATTTGAACTGTGCTAAATGTAATTCTGGCAATTGTGCAAAATACGATACAGTACTGGTTATAAAAAAGTACGCCAAAGCCTCTGTTATAAGTTTTAGTAACTTATGCATAGTATTTGGGTATAAATATCCTGTTATCTCTACGTCTTTGCACCCATGAATTTATTATCAGTACTTATTTATAGAAAGACTCAATAATAAGCTTCTTTCATAGGTGCGTCCGCATCTTGTCACTGTATATCGATAAACATCCATCACAAAACTGACCTTACATACATTGCTATGTTTGAGTAATTTGCTGTCTTAAAAAAACAACGTTACTTAAATATGATAGGCAAATATTCTTGATATGGACAAGGATTAGCGATCATTTTATGAGTTTTGAAGTAATACCTATATGGGGTTATCTCTTATCATAGAATACCGCAAATCCTCGCCGCAAAAAAAGGTGATGACAGTGACGCAAACCACGCAAAGTCCGAATATGACGGGACATACCCAAACGGGTAATGCCGCCAAAAATTTTGAAGAAAAACAACAACGTCTTGCAGAAGGCAGCGTTCAGCCTGTGATGCTATCGGGCGCTGAAATGCTGGTACAAGCGCTGACAGACGAAGGTGTCAAATATATCTTTGGTTATCCAGGCGGTGCCGTTCTACACATCTATGATGCGCTGTTTCAGCAAGAAGCCATTGAGCATATCTTGGTGCGTCATGAGCAGGCGGCAGGACACATGGCAGATGCTTATTCACGAGTTACTGGTGAGACGGGGGTTGTACTGGCAACCTCAGGACCTGGTGCAACCAATACGGTTACCGCTATTGCGACAGCTTTTATGGATTCAGTACCGATGGTCGTGATTTCAGGTCAGGTGCCAAGTAGCCTAATCGGTGAAGACGCTTTCCAAGAAACGGATATGGTGGGGGTATCACGTCCGATCGTTAAGCATAGCTTCCAAGTGCGCCATGCTAGCGAAATTCCGATGATTGTCAAAAAGGCATTTCACATTGCACAGTCTGGCCGACCAGGTCCTGTCGTTATTGATGTGCCAAAAGACATGACTGCGCCTAGTGAAAAGTTTGCCTATAAATATCCAGAAGAGGTATTTATACGCTCTTACCAGCCTTCGCTCAAAGGCCATAGTGGTCAGATCAAAAAAGCGGTCGAGACACTATTATCTGCCCAGCGTCCTGTCGTATATGCAGGTGGCGGCGTTATTTGGAGCAATGCTCACGAAGAGTTGACTGATCTGGCTCACCGTCTTAATTTACCAGTGACCAATACATTGATGGGTCTTGGTGCATTTCCTGGCTCTGATCGTCAGTTCCTAGGTATGCTTGGTATGCATGGTACTTATGAAGCCAACATGACTATGCATCATGCCGATGTTATTTTGGCAGTGGGTGCGCGTTTCGATGATCGCGTCACCAATAATGTCAAAAAATTCTGTCCGAACGCGACGATTATCCATATCGATATCGATCCTGCGTCGATTTCAAAGACCATCCTTGCGCATATTCCTATCGTTGGCGATGTAAAATCTGTCTTAACCGATATGCTAGAGATCGTTGGAGAAGATAAGCAATTAGAGCAACACGCATTGCTCGATTGGTGGTCACAAATTAATGAGTGGCGTAAGCGCCATGGTTTGCGTTATGACACCAGCACAGATAATGGCATTAAGCCACAAAGTGTCGTACAAGCTCTAGATAAAGTGACTAACAGTAACGCTATTATCACAAGTGACGTCGGTCAGCATCAGATGTTTGCAGCCCTTTACTATACTTATAATGAGCCTCGCCAATGGCTGAACTCAGGCGGCCTAGGTACGATGGGCGTTGGCTTGCCGTATGCCATGGCAGCCAAGCTTGCTAATCCAGAGCGTGATGTGGTGTGTATCACAGGCGAAGGCTCTATTCAGATGAATATCCAAGAGCTGTCAACTTGCTTGCAGTATGACTTGCCAGTTAAAATTCTAAATTTAAATAACGCACAGCTAGGTATGGTGAAGCAGTGGCAGGACATGCTGTATGAAGGTCGCCATGCACAGTCTTATATGAACTCCTTGCCAGATTTTGTCAAATTGGCTGAAAGCTATGGTCATGTTGGTATCAAGATTACTGACCCTGATACGATGGAAGAGCAGTTGGCTGAAGCGATGGCCATGAAGGACAAGTTGGTATTTATCGATGTTTATGTCGATCGTAATGAGCATGTATATCCGATGCAAATCGCTGGACAAGCCATGCGTGATATGTGGTTAACAAAAGGGGAGCGTACCTAATGCAACAACAACATCTGATTTCGGTATTGATGGAAAACGAAGCGGGTTCGTTGTCGCGTCTAGTCGGTTTGTTCTCACAACGTGGCTACAATATCGAAACGCTCAACGTCGCGCCTACTGATGACCCAAGCATTTCACGCTTGACCTTAACGACCATTACCTCACCAGAAAGAATTGAACAAATCACCAAACAATTGCATAAATTGATTGAAGTGGTTAAAGTGCATAATCTGACAGAGAACGTACACGTTGAGCGTGAATTGATGCTCATCAAAGTACGAGCAACTGGCAGCGTACGTGAAGAGGTGAAACGCAGCGCAGATATCTTCCGTGCGCAGATTGTCGATGTGAATGCCAACTTATATACGATTCAAATCGTTGGTGATAAAGCAAAGCTTGACGGTTTTATCGATGTGCTTGGACGTGACCGTATTATGGAAGTGGTTCGCTCGGGTGTGATTGGTATTGCCCGCGGTGAGAAAACCCTTAGCACCTAGAATTAATGCCCAAATATCCTATTTTATTGAAGAACTATTTATCTAAATCAACAAAGCGCTTATCTTAATCACTATCTTGATTACAGTATAAGCGTCTACTATCCATGGTAAGCCATGATTGAGGACAAGGACTCTATTTATGAACGTTTTTTATGACAAAGATTGTGATCTATCCATTATCCAAGGTAAAAAAGTGGCCATTATCGGTTATGGTTCACAAGGCCATGCGCACGCGCTTAACTTACAAGACTCAGACGTTGATGTAACGGTTGGTCTACGTGCCAACTCAGGCTCATGGAAAAAAGCTGAAAATGCGGGCCTAAAAGTTGCTGAAGTCGAAGAAGCGGTAAAAGCTGCTGACGTAATCATGATTTTGACACCTGATGAGTTCCAAAAAGAGCTTTACAACGATGTCATTGAGCCAAACATCAAAGAAGGCGCGACCCTTGCATTTGCCCACGGTTTTGCTATCCATTATAACCAAGTAGTGCCACGTAGCGACCTTGACGTGATCATGGTAGCACCAAAAGCACCAGGTCACACCGTACGTTCAGAGTTCACCAAAGGTGGCGGTATTCCTGACTTAATCGCCATCTACCAAGATGCTTCAGGTCAAGCTAAGCAATTAGCATTATCTTACGCTGCTGGCGTTGGTGGTGGTCGTTCAGGCATCATCGAAACCACATTTAAAGATGAGACTGAAACCGATCTATTCGGTGAGCAAGCGGTTCTTTGTGGCGGCGCGGTTGAATTGGTAAAAATGGGCTTTGAAACCCTTACTGAAGCAGGCTACGCGCCAGAAATGGCTTACTTTGAGTGTTTACATGAGCTCAAGCTTATCGTCGACTTAATGTATGAAGGCGGTATCGCTGACATGAACTATTCAATCAGTAACAACGCTGAATACGGCGAATATGTGACTGGTCCTGAAGTTATCAATGAGCAGTCTCGTGAAGCCATGCGTAACGCGCTAAAACGCATCCAGTCTGGTGAATACGCAAAAATGTTCATCTCTGAAGGTGCAACCAACTATCCATCAATGACAGCTCGTCGTCGTAACAATGCAGCGCATGAGATCGAAACCACAGGTGCCAAATTGCGCGCTATGATGCCTTGGATTGGTGGTAACAAAATTATCGATAAAGACAAAAACTAATTCGATACTACTTAAATAGAGTATTTGGTAGTTTATTAAGTAACCCGTGTTATCACCTGATAGCACGGGTTTTTTATATCCTACTTTTGACATATGGTTACACCGCTATATGTGTTGGTTGAAAACCAGTAAAAACTGCCCAATATAGGCAGGCATCTTCACATTAGCCAGTGGGCTTTTATTGTGCTTATTTATCTTTGATTGATCAAAGTAGATGAGTCCTCATTCATATTTTCTATAGATTACAGGTTGTATGTTGTGCAAATATCTTATCCAGACTGGCTAACGCCGCAATTCGTGTATATTACTCTTAGCGCTGTCGTAGCAGTTTTAATTTGGATAGAAGGAGAAATGCTTAAGAAAACCGATGGTAAACTGCCTAAATCTAAGTTTTTCCAAATCAGTTCAATCTTAGATACCATCTGGTTCTTTATCTCTGTTGTTGTCCTATACGTGATTGATTTGGCACCGCTCGCGATTGCTGTACCGGCCGCTTATGGCATTTACACGACCTTTGGTTGGGTCTATGGCACGCGATTGTTGAAGCGTCGAGGCGTTCCTGATTCTCCTAAAGACATGGTCATACCGGCCAAATATATTGCTTATAGTCAGTCGTTTTCGTTGATATTTTTTGGGCTATGTTTGCTTGTATTAAGTTCACCATGGTTACCGATATTGCAATAGGTAATGAATGATTTTTTAACCTATAAGGGTCTTTCTTGTCGTATTTAACGATGGCTTCGCAATTGTAGCCTAATATTCATATGTTAGAAATTTATTCAATATCAATATGATAACGGCAAAAATGCTAGCTATTTTGATGGGTTTTAATAGCTGGAATTTATTTACAAAAATCATCAATTTAGACTGTTACCTGTATAGAAAACTGTTATAATCAGATTGTACTCAAAGTATTTAGGTAAAAAATTCAGGTTTTCTCTTAGATTATTTGCAATTTTGAACCGTAGCGTTCAGCAAAAGATGCATGGGTATATATCAATTAATCGGTGATGGCACAAGTCTCGCCAACAGTTAAAGAGTCAGGAAAATTTATGTCAGATAAAGTTGAAGGCACTGTAAAGTGGTTTAATGAAGCTAAAGGTTTTGGTTTTATCGCTCAAGACAACGGCGGACAAGACGTATTCGCTCACTACAGCGCTATCCAAGGTAGCGGTTTCAAAACGCTAGCCGAAGGCCAAAAAGTGTCGTTCATCTTAGGTGAGGGCAAAAAAGGTCCACAAGCTGAGCAAATCGAAGCACTATAATCTCTTTGCTGTTTGGGCACACTGATGTTTAGTACGCTCGATGACAGTGAGAGTGACGATATACATAAAATTTTTGTTTATAAAAACAATAAAAATACTGTTTAGACTTTAAAAAAAAGCAACCTCTTATCAGGTTGCTTTTTTTATATCATTTTATCTGAAGTAGCGTTTGATTGATTTTCTTAATAATTATCAGTTCATAATAGGTACTGACTCAATAATAAATAAGGCTCTATTATGAAATGGGAAACTTGGTTTTCAATTGACTGGCAACAGCTGTTAGGCATTTCATTGTCTGCGGTGGGTTTCTATATAGGTTTAATGCTTTTTACCCGACTGATGGGTCTGCGCAGCTTTTCCAAACTATCAAGTCATGATTTTGCCATGACAGTTGGTATTGGTAGTATATTAGCGTCGACTATATTGGCGGATAAACCATCGTTACTGCAAGGACTGTTTGCGGTTGCGGTATTGTTTTTGATTCAAGGTGCTATCTCAATAGTGAGGCGCATGATTAAACCTCTAAAAGCGCTGATAGACAATCGTGCCATCATACTCATGGCACATGGCGAATACTTCTCAGATAACTTAAAAGAAGCGAATCTTACGACCAGCGATGTTCAAGAAGTGCTGCGCAAAAATGGCATCAAAGCCAAAACTGAAATATTTGCGGTCATTATGGAGACGACAGGAGACATGAGCGTCATCAAAAATAATGATGTAACTCCTGACTGGGCGTTGTTTGATGACATACGTGACAGTGAGTTGTTAATGAGCTCTAACAAAGACAGCGACATATAGCTGTTGGGTTCTTCGCGACTACTATTAGTTAAACCCTAGGAAATAAATAATAACAAAATATTAAATAAACATACCATTGAGAGTGCTATAAAGAGGAGGACTCTTAAGGCTATTGTCAAAGAAAAATCACTAGATCACGTGCTTATAACTATTTATTATAGAATAGTGACAAATTTATGACGCATTATTCACGGCGTTGTCTTGACCTTATCTGCAGGCTCACGCAAGATACATAGGTCTGATAAGAACGGTTGGCTTAGCTTTAGCAGATTTTATCCGTAAGAAGTGCAATGCTAATATAATTTCGAATATTGGCGTATTTTTCTTAATTAGTTATACATCTGTTGATATAGTAATAACCTTGAGTAGTATTTTGAACGACGACTTGAACCACAACGAAAATTTGGTTCTTAACTGATATTTTTTAATTCATAACATTAATAAACGAGGAACGTATGAAAGCATTAGTAGCGGTCAAGCGTGTCATTGATTATAACGTAAAAGTACGTGTAAAAGCCGATAACTCTGGCGTTGATCTATCAAACACCAAAATGTCGATTAACCCTTTTGACGAAATCGCAGTAGAAGAAGCCGTTCGTCTAAAAGAAGCTGGCGTCATTGATGAAATCATCGTCGCGTCTATCGGTCCAAAAGAGTCACAAGAGCAAATTCGTGCAGCCCTAGCATTGGGTGCTGATCGTGGTATTTTAGTCGTGAGTGACGAAAAACCGTATCCACTACAAGTTGCCAAGATTCTAAAAAATATCGCTGAAACAGAAAGCACAGATATTATCTTGTTGGGTAAACAAGCGATTGATGATGACAACAACCAAACGGGTCAGATGCTAGCGGCATTGATGGGTATCGGTCAGGGTACGTTTGCCTCAGAAGTGAAGGTTGAAGGCGACAAAGTCAACGTAACGCGTGAAATCGATGGCGGTCTACAAACAGTTGCCCTTGATTTGCCAGCAGTCATCACAACTGATCTACGTTTGAATGAGCCACGTTATGCGAAACTGCCTAACATCATGAAAGCGAAGAAAAAGCCGCTTGATGAGAAAACGCCAGCAGATTTCGGTGTCGATATGGCGTCTAAGCAAGAGATTATTAAGGTCGTGCCACCTGCTGAACGTAAAGCTGGTATTACAGTAGGGTCAGTTGATGAGTTGGTTGATAAGCTAAGAAACGAAGCAAAAGTCATTTAATTTTTCAATGATTAGATACTTCGCTACGGCATATCCTGTACAAAGCTAAGAATTTGACTGCTTTATTTATATTAAACGATAGTTGCTCAAAGGGCTTTGTACACAAACAACCGCATGAATAGATAATACGAATAAATAAAGGATTAAAACCATGGCAATTTTGGTATATGCAGAACATGACAATGCCAGTCTAAAAAAGGCAACTTTGAACACCATCGCTGCTGCTAAGCAAATCGGTGATGACATCCATGTATTAGTGGCAGGTAGTGGTGCTCAAGCAGCCGCTGATGAAGCAGCAAAAGCAGAAGGCGTGACGAAAGTACTATTAGCTGACAATGCAGCCTATGAGCATCAACTGGCGGGCAATGTAGCACTATTGGTTGCTGATGTGGCTGGTGATTACAGCCATATCCTAGCAGCTGCGACCACGACTGGTAAAAATTTTATGCCACGCGTTGCAGCGTTACTTGACGTCAGCATGCTGTCAGAAATCTCAGGCGTAGTAGATGCGCAAACGTTTGAGCGTCCAATTTATGCAGGCAATGCAACGGCAACCGTCAAAACCTCTGAAGATAAAGTTGTGCTAACCGTACGTACGACCGCGTTTGATCCAGTAGCAAGCGAAGGTGGTTCAGCGACTGTTGAAACGATCGATAATGTACAAGAAACTGGCAAAGCTAGCTTCGTGAACGAAGAAATGGCTAAGTCTGATCGTCCAGAGTTGACCTCAGCTGGTATCGTGGTTTCTGGTGGTCGTGCCTTGGCAAATGGTGAAAACTTCACCAAATATATTGAGCCATTGGCTGACAAACTAGGCGCTGCTGTTGGCGCATCACGTGCCGCTGTCGACGCAGGTTATGTACCAAACGATATGCAGGTTGGTCAAACCGGTAAAATCGTTGCACCGCAGCTATATATCGCCGCTGGTATCTCAGGTGCGATTCAGCATTTGGCTGGTATGAAAGATTCTAAAGTCATCGTTGCGATCAACAATGACCCAGAAGCGCCTATCGCTAGCGTTGCTGATTATTTCTTAGAAGCTGATCTATTTGAAGCACTGCCTGAGCTAACTAGCAAGGTTTAATGTTAATGTATAGTCACAGAACTACTAAACGGCTACGGCGTTGTATCCGTTTTAGACTTCTTTGACTATATTAGTAGTAGACAGATAACAAAAACCCACTATCAATCGGTAGTGGGTTTTTTTATTGCTTGATAGAGAAGATTTTAATTGTAGTTATAAATGGACGCTAAGAGTACTGTCTTTGGCGCAAGGTTTCGTACAGACATAAAGATCCTGCAATAGCAACATTCAAGCTTTCTTGGCCATTTGGCTGCGGTAAAGCGATAGGGGTGGCACATTGCATTAGCTCGTCACAAACGCCTTGACCTTCATGACCCATAATCCACGCCACAGGCGCAGATAAATCGTGATCGTAAATGATAGTATCTGTATGTGAGCTGGTCGCCAACAGTGGAGCTTTTACGTGATCTAAAATATCTTGCGTACTCAAGCCTTCATAAATAGTCAGTGCAAACTGTGCACCCATACCTGCTCGTAGCGTCTTGGGAGACCAAGCTTGCGCGGTAGCACTGGTACATAAGATGTTGCTAATACCAACGGCTGCTGCTGTACGCAGGAGTGTGCCGACATTTCCGCTGTCTTGTACATCGTTCAAGACTAAGCAATCTTCATCAATCACTGGCAAGCTAGGCGTTGGTACGTTAATGATAGCCATGATATCGATACCAGTACCTAAGCTACGAATACTCTCGTACAGTGAATTGGATAAAATAAGAATAGGCGTATAAGTCGGCAGACGAGTCAATATTTGCTGAACTTCAGGATGACTACGCGCTGACTCAGACAGTAGTATCTGGGCAAAAGGATAGTCGCTACGCAGCGCAGCATCTATCAGATGAACACCTTCTATGACGGTCTGACCATGCTTTTTGCGTTGACGTGCTTGTGCCAATAGGGCTTTTACAAGCTTGACGGTGGTGTTCTTATCTGAGGTAATCAGCTCGGTGGGATTTAATACCATAGTGGATCGCTTAGAGAAGAGTAGGAGGGTGAATAACCAGCATCGAGCTTATAATCTCGCTGTAGGCTGGTTATTTTTAGAAAGTACTTATATCAATTACTGCTCAGAATAATTGACGTGTAAGTCTCTAACATAATTGACTTCGTTTTTGCTACCGAGCACCACAGGAACACGCTGATGAATGTCAGTGGGCTCGATATCTAAGATGCGATTGACAGCGTCTGTCGCACCGCCACCCGCGCGTTCAATCAATAAGCTCATTGGATTGGCTTCATACATCAAGCGTAGTTTACCCGCTTTATGCGCGTATTTGGTATCAAACGGATAAGTGAAGAGACCACCGCGGCATAAGATACGATGGACGTCACCAACCATAGCGGCGACCCAACGCGTATTGAAATCGCGTCCACGTACGCCTGTCTCGCCAGCGATTAACTCATCGATGTACTGTTGCATCGGTGCGCGCCAGTAGCGATAATTTGAGCTATTGATCGCATATTCACTCGTATCGGCATCGATTTGCACGTTGTCTTCTATCAGCACATAGTCTTCAGTTTCTGGATCTAGGCTAAACATCACGACTTTATCTGCGATGGTCAACGCCAGTACCGTAGAGGTGCCATATAACAAGTACCCTGCTGCTAGCTGTTTGTTACCTGCCTGTAGATAGTCGCTGTTTTCACTGGTTTGACCTTGACGCTCGTACGGCAGAACAGAAAAAATCGTACCTACTGCCATATTGATATCAATATTTGATGAGCCATCTAGTGGGTCAAACAAAACCAATAGACTGCCATCGTCATTAGCAGGGGTGGCATCATCAAGCTCTTCTGATGCAACGCCGGCACAATGGGTATTCTTTGCCAATGCATCTAGCAGTAAGTCATTGGCCAGTATGTCTAGTTTTTTCTGATCTTCGCCTTGGACGTTTTGATTGCCAGCCTCGCCTAAAATATCCGCCAGAGCACCTTTTCTAAGTAGTTGTGAGATGGTTTTACCAACATTAGTGACCGTGGTAATTACATCGTTGAGTGCAGGACTAGAGGCATGTTGGTTTAGATAATCTGCTAAGGTCGTCATAAAGCTTCCTAATAGAGGGTATGGAAAGTAAAAAATGGATGGTCTTAGAGTCAGGTCATAGGCGGCATTTGGCACACCTTAAATGGTTGAGTTTTTAAATAGCTTATACGGTATCTTTGTCCTGACCACAAAATCGGCTACACTATATCTATTGTTATTCATTTATAGATTTGTCAGAATTATTCTCTATGAGAATATAGCATGTCTATTTACGCTTTCTGATTGTCTGCTGAGGCGGTTTTGGTCGAATTTGATTACGGTAAATTGTAGCAAATAAGCGTCAAAATGTCCTCGTCTCTGTGCCTATCGGTGCTAAATGATTGAACAAAGATGAATAAGCGATTACGACAGACTCATATAAACCCACAATAAAGACTCGTCATTATGTCAAATTCTCTCGATAGTAGCGCTACACAACCAGTCTCACCGACTGATTATGCAAAATTTGATCCCAATACAATTCATCAAAGACTCAATACCTCACTGAGTCGTCCGCAGCTCAACACCGATGGCAGTATCAGGCATTTCTTGGGTGTTGAAGGTCTTAATAAAGCACAGCTCAAAGCTATTATCGCAAAAGCAGAGACTTTCTTTGATGAAAACGGGCAGCTCATCAATCGTCCTGAGTTAGATGGCTATACGGTCATGAATTTGTTCTTTGAACCATCGACTCGTACCCGGACGACTTTTGAAGTAGCAGAAAAACGCTTGGGTGCTAATGTACTTAATATCGATATCGAACGCTCTAGTACCAAAAAAGGCGAGAGTCTACGCGATACCTTGTGGAATCTACAGGCGATGACCGCAGATATTTTTGTAGTTCGACATTCAGCATCAGGCGCTGCGCATTTTATGGCGACAGAAGTGACCCCTGATATTGCTATCATCAATGGGGGGGATGGCTGGCATGCGCATCCTACTCAGGGAATGCTCGACATGTTGACCATTCACCGTGAGGCACCGCGCCCGTTTGAAGAGCTGTCTATCGCAATCGTTGGTGATATTAAGCACTCACGCGTCGCCCGTTCTGATATTAGCGCCTTGCAAACCCTAGGTGTGACAGATATCCGTGTGTGTGCGCCGCGTACTTTACTGCCGAAAGGTATTGAGCGTTTTGGCGTAAAAGTATATGAAAATATGGATGAGTGTGTCACTGATTGTGATGTGATTATGGGATTAAGAATACAAAATGAGCGTATCGGTTCGCCGCTATTGGCATCGTCAAGTGAATACTATAAGCATTATGGGATCACGCCAGAGCGAGTAGCATTGGCCAAGCCTGATGCGCTAGTTATGCACCCAGGGCCAATGAACCGCGGTGTTGAGATTGCCTCTAGTGTGGCTGATGGCGCGCAATCGGTGATCTTAAAGCAGGTAAATAACGGTATTGCCATACGAATGGCGGTCTTGTCGCTTGCGATGGAAGGTCAACGTGCTCATCAAGCGGCTGGCAAGTAACAGCTTGCCGCGCGACTTATTCTCATTTATTTCATTTTATTGATACGGTAATAACGTTATGTCTACCATGCTTAATACGGATGCACCCATCTTTGACCATTTACCAAAAGCATTTAAAGATGCATTGCCGCAAACTGTAACAGAAAAATTGTCTACGCTTGATGCTGAACATGAGATGTGGTTACTACCACCATTAGTAGATCTATGCGCGCGCTTGCGTGAGCCGGGCCAACAGCAACACGGTACGCTGGCATCAGAAGGTAGGGCAGCTCGTGGTAACGGGTTTTTGCATGTAGTCACGCCACCTGACACCAATCCTATTTTAGAAAATGGCTCCCTCTTAAAGGGCTTGCGTGAGCGCGCCTTGAGTGATGGCGGTATTTACTTGCATATTTTGGGCGCATTGACCACAGGGTTAGAGGGCGAACGACCGTCTAATATTGCAGGGCTTAAAAAGGGCGGCTGTATCGCAGTATCCAATGCGCGTAGACCTTTTCGCAATGACTTAGTATTGCTAAGAACACTAGAGTACGCGGCGACTTTTGGTATGAAAGTATTCTTTTATCCTGATGAGCCAAGTCTGTCTGGAGATGGCGTGGCGCATGAGGGTTATATCGCCTCTTATCATGGTTTACAAGGGATTCCTTGGATTGCGGAAACGGTTGCACTATCTAAGCAGCTGTTGATGGTTGAAGAGACGGGGATAGCCGCTCACTTCAGCCAGCTGTCTTGCAAGTCTTCGATTGAGCTGATGCGCTGGGCAAAAGATAAAGGCTTGCCTGTTACGTGTGATGTTGCGATGCATCAGCTGTATTTAACTGATGACAATCTTGAAGGCTTTAATGCTCAGGCATATGTCTTGCCACCGCTACGTAGTAATACCGACCAGCAGGCAATCCGCCGTGGCTTAAAAGATGGCACTATCGATGCCATCTGTAGTCATCACGAGCCACTGAACAGTACGGCGAAAAAAGCGCCATTTGCTGAGAGTACGCCAGGTATCTCGAATTTTGATACTTTTATGGCGCTGGCCTGTCAGCTGGTCAATGATGAGGTACTAACACTCTCAGAGCTGGTTGATAAAATCTGTCTTAATCCGGCAAAGATTGCGGGTATTCATGAGCAGTATGAAGCGATCGGCGGCGCGGTATTGGTTGACCCGAATCTTGAGTGGCAAGTGACTGCGCAATCTATGCTATCGAATGGTAAAAACACACCATTTTTTAATCAGCAGTTGCAAGGACGTGTTGTGGAGACGTTCTTTGGCTAATTTGCCCCGACAGGATGATAGTCTACCGCTATCCTCGAAGGATAAAGGGGGTGAAATGATTGACCCTCTAGAAAAAACGCACAGCACAGCCAGTGAGTCTATCAAAGCAGTGGCCATCTATGAAGTCGTCAAAGGTGTGGGGGCATTATTAGGTGCAGGTGCATTGTGGTCGTGGCATACCGATCTTGAGCATTGGCTGACGACCGCGACTGGCTCTTGGCGCCATACCTTTGGCCACCTACTTGCACCGCAAATCGACAGTGTAGTAAGTATTGCCCAACAGGCCAGCAAAAACTGGCCAGTGTTTTTATTGTTGATATTTGCTTATGCCAGTTTGCGCTTCCTAGAAGCCTATGGATTATGGCGCGATAAGACATGGGCGTATTGGTTTGGTGTGCTGGGCTATGGTGTCTTTATTCCTATAGAGGTTTATTATCTGATAACCAGTCCATTTGATTGGTTTAAACTGGTAATATTGGTTTCTAATCTGCTTATTATTATCGTGGTTTATCGTAATATGAAAAGAAAGGGTTTAATATAACCATTGAAACTGCTCAAAAAAGCCAGCCAAAGCTAGCCTAAGACATCATGTCTCAGGCTGGCTTTTTTATACGTGCTGTATTTGTGGTTTATGCCTCTGTTATTTCTTTATCCTTACGAATGCTCTTGGCGACTCTGCCAACACTGAGGCCCTGTACCAAGATAGAAAATATCACTACCGCATACGTGAGCGCCAGTAAAATGTCACGCTCTGCGCCCGTTGGTAGCTGCAGCACCAGTGCCACCGAGATGCCGCCGCGCAGTCCGCCCCATGTCAGTACTTTCCACGCTCCAGTTGGCAAGTCAAGCTGCCGCTGAAGGGTCTTTGTGGTCATACCGACAACGATAAAACGGGCAAGCAAGGCAATAACAATCGTCAAACCTGCAGCGATAAATAGATTGCCAGAATATGCAATCATCACCACCTCAAGTCCAATTAAGACAAATAAAATCGCATTGAGAATCTCATCGATCAGCTCCCAAAATAGATCGATATAGTGCCGTGTTTTATCACTCATCGCCAGTGCTCGTCCGCGATTACCGACCATCAGTCCCATCATGACCATGGCCAGTGGCCCTGAGAGATGCCAATGACTGGCCAGCGCATAGCCGCCGATCACCCCCGCCAGCGTCAATAGCACCTCTTCTTGATAACTGTCAATGCTCTTTAGCATATAGTACAAAATCGCCCCGAGCACCAGACCAAACACAATGCCGCCTCCTGCCTCAACGGCCAAGGTATGGGCCACATAGTTGGCTGTTGGGATATCGCCGCTGGATAAAATACCAAGTAGCAGGACAAAAATAACGACGCCGATACCATCATTAAACAACGACTCGCCTGCGATGACGGTCTCTAAGCTTTTTGGGGCGCCAGCGGATGATAAGATGCCCATCACCGCGATAGGGTCGGTCGGCGAGATTAAAGCGCCAAACAACAAACACCAAAGAAACGGCAAGCCAAATCCAAAGAAGGGCAACATAAGATAGAGCGCAGTGGCGATTAGCAAGGCTGAGACTAGGGTACCCACGCAGGCGAGAATACCAATGGGCAGTCGATAGCGTTTTAAGTCACTGATATTGACATGCAGCGCCCCTGCAAATAAAAGCATCGAGAGCATACCGTCCAATAGCACCTCGGTAAAATCTAGCTGCTCTAGTAAGCTCACTTCATAATCAATGAGCTGGTCGAACCCCAAAAACCCCAAAAAAATCGCACCGATAGATAGGACAATCGAGATGACCATGACTCCAATGGTCGTGGGCAGACCGATAAAGCGATGATTGACATAGGTCAGCAGGGCAGTAATCGATAAAAAGATAGCGCTGATTTCAAGTATGGTCAGGCTGGTTGCAGATGCCATAAAGCAGGTCTCTTATGAGTGATAAGTAGTAAAAGTAATCAGTACAAATTATTTAGTGTGCGCCTGTAGACTTTGGCGAATGCTGGCAGCAAAGTCACTGACATAGTAAAAGTGTTGGTGCTGCGAGTTTTTATCAATAATAAAGGCTTTGGCTTGCTGGCACATCGCGCTTAGGTCATCGATAAGCTCTTGGTAGCTTAGGTTTTCTTCTCCTGCGCGCTCAATTAGCTGTAGCTCATGCAGCAAGGTCTGCTGCTGTGCTTGATTGATACAGGCATAGTTGAGATTGACCATCGCTTGACACAGCGCCTTTAGGACCATGGCATCAGCTGCGGCATAGCGCCGAATCTCTCCAAGTGAGGTATTGATGAATTCTGATATTTTGGGCGTATAAGTCACCACGGTCAAGATAGCCACGCGCTGCTGCACCACCACTTGTTTTGGTCTAGCGGTATACGGCGGTTTGTCACGGTGCTCGGCAGGTACATAAAAATGATAGGGGCTAGGCGGCTGACGACGCATCATAATGCTCAGGCAACTGGTGAGCGATTGTACGCAGTTGACGGCTGTTTTTGGGTCATTGATACCAGGTGAGAGGGCGCGCACCGCAATCTCGGTCATCTGCCCCAGACTATAGGCAATATCATTGGAGTGTGCCAGTCGCTGCTCGATACGAATACAACCGGCAAAGCGCTGCCAAAACATACCATCAGGGGCACGTGGCACCACAGCCAACTGCGGCGTTGCGGTTTTTTGCCGATTATTGGGATGGTCTGTCGGACGTTGATAAAAATGCCCAATGACGTTTTTGTCAGTGACATAATCACCGAGGTTGCTCTGTAGATGCACCACGCCGCCATACTCTTGAGTCAGGGTGATTAAAGACTCCAAATAAATGTGCTGCAGGTAGCCCGATTGCGGCGGATAAATCGGCGTTGCCTGCCACTGGTGAAACTGCTCGACATCATGATGTTCAGCATCACGTTGATGCTGGATGTCGCATCGATCGCTGTACCAAGAATAAATATTATTAATCGCATCGTTGCTGGCATTTTGGATGACGTGAGACGCTTGAATGGCATGTACCATATGTTGTACAAAATACACCAGCAACAGCGCACAGATGATCGCCATGATAATCCCAAAGGTCACCGCCAGTTGCGGTACGCCAAAGGACACATCGTATTTGTGGATAGATTTTAAGACGAGTAGGCTATAGCTAAAGGTACCAATGAAAGCGCCAAGTACAAATTGATTGGGCGTATCTGTCAAAAAGTTGCGTAATAGCCGTGGGCCAAACTGGGAGGAGGCCATCGACAGCACGGCAATCGTAATTGAGAACGTCGTACCAGCAACGCCCAACACCGCACCAGCAATAGCGGTCATGATAGCGCGCGCCGCATCGTCATCACCTGTAAACGCAAAAGAGATCTCTCGGACCGTTTCACGATCAAAGTGCTGATCTATCGTCACCAGTACCGGCGCCAGTAAGATGCCGGCGATGACGCAAGCAGTCGGAATAAACCAATAAGAGCCGATCAACTCCTGCCACAAGTTTCTTAAACGATCGGGCAGGTCAGCCAATGTCTGTAACGACCAAAGCTGCGAAAACGCCTTCATTCTCTGCACTGAAAATAAGAGTAGTCGCTTAAAAAAGCCATTTTCAGGGTGTTTGTCCAATATTCGCGCTCCAAAAATGACTGACGAGATCTTATATAGTGAATCTATTTTAAAACAGGTATCGTCCTACAGGGATTCATTGTCCTTGCTTGCTGCGTCTACGCCCTATAGCCGGTTCAAAATAAAATGGTGATAAATTTAAGCGTAACGCTGGAGTAATCTTTTGACTATTTATTACCTTATCATATAAATAATAACGATGAAAAATTTAGTAAAAATAAGCCCCTATCATAGGAGCTTATTTTTATCATTATTATGTATTTTCAATTAGCTGATGAGACTATAGAACCAAGTGCTTATCGCGTTGCTTACTTTGGCTAGTGTAGAGGGTTGCTGATGATTACTATTGATGCTTGCCAACTGCATTTGCATGGTGTCTGTCGTCACTGCTTGTTTTTGCATACTCTCTATTATCAGCGGTAGATTTTTGCCAGCGCTAGATAATATCAAACTCGAGTTTTGCGTGAGCATCGTCCATCTTTGGTTGCCACCACCTGTACAGCTATAGCGAATGAGTCGAGCGCGATTATTACTCATATAGCCATTTTCTAAGTCAAAGCATTGATTGCCTTGCTTGATGGCATTGGCGGATACATCCATTTGCCAAACTTGCAAGCTTGCTTGATCATCACAAGGGGCTAGGTTAATGACATTGCCACCTTGCGGCATTAGGCACTGATCTAGTGCCATTTTATTGTGGATACGACCTTTGCTGTCTTGAATCCATTGCTCAGAGTCATCTCCTGTGCAAGCACTTGGTCCGCTGATAAAAGCATTGAGCTTACCATCTTTTAATGTTTCAACCTTAAGACAGTTGTTACCATTCATGAGTGGGCTGACATTTGCTAGAGGCTGATCATCTTGCAGTTCTAATTCGTTGACAAACTTATGAAAGGCAGTGATGACCTCCGGCCCGCCCTCGACTAAATCAGTGCGATACACATCGACCCAACGATTTAGGCGATGCATGGTCTGTTGTTGCTGCTCATAACGCTCGAGTACCTGAAAGGCAAGCGGGCTGAGTGCTTGACTGAGCGCATCACGATCATTTTTATAAGAGTGGTATATTAGCTCACCCTCGGCGTCCAAATTGATAGTCGGGTTGGCCGATTGATCGATAAGTTGCCGCGCTAATAGTGGTAATTCGATTTTTCTTAAGGCGCTAAAGCCATGCTCTTTACCAAAGGTAACGGCTGGCTTAATGGTATCGCTATAGGGACCAATAGCGGTTGATGATAATAATACCTGTGCTTCGTTGGCTTTTTTACAATACAAATCGACTTTATTAGGGTTTTCAGAAATCGCTAAATTGACGTGAAATTTATTGGCATTGCTATTGCCATTCATGCGATGAGGGGCAAGGGCAATGTTATTGACCATGTTGTTACTGTAAGTAACGGTCAGCCAGCAGCTAGCGACGTCAGCTGAACTACTCGCCGCCGGTAAGTCAAAGACGTTACCCCAGTTACCACGCGCTGCTGGATAGATAATACCCTTTTGGGTGACAGGGTCATAACCGCCTAAAATAGTATAAACAGGCACGCCTTGCAAACGCGGTCTTAAATAGTTGCCATCGGCGCTGTTGTACCAAACATTATTAGATCGTGGTACTTTTGGTTGTGCGATCTGCATTCTTTGACGCTCAGCATCCCACTTTTTATAGCCCGTCGGTGAGTCACTGGCAAACATATAACGATCAAATGCTGGCTGGATTTTGGTTTTTGTACTATAGCCGGTGTAATGAGTATAGCGCGAGATGTCACTGTTATTAGAGCCACCAGACATAGCGTCACGACCATAGCCGTATTGACCTAAGAAAGTAGGTGAGTCTTCAGTACCGGCACCGACGTCTTTTCGCCACCATTCAAAGTTACCACGCATTCTATTTCTAAGGGGCATGTAACCCCAACCACTATCGGCATGGTGCTCTGACCAGAATTTTTTATCACCAACTTTACCTGGATAATGCCCCAATCCATAATGATGGCCAATTTCATGACTAAACTCATTACCGACCGAGTCAATCAAAGTCAGCATACCATTGCCACCGCTTAAGCCATGGTTAAATGTACCGTTGGCGTATTTGCCACGGGCATGGTGCACATTGACATTTTGGGTGAGCTGCGGCTGCTCTTGGCTTGCCATCGATGCGCTAGTGACGCCCCAGTTGGCAAGGTTAATACCGACGCCAAAGGTTGATTTGCCTGTGTTTTCGCGCATATCACCGCTGTATACGCTGCCATCTGAGCTGCTACCTGAAGCCGTATCATAAATAGTACCGTTCGCTACCATCACCCGATCAAGCACGACGTCATCGTATTTAGCGACGGTCATCTTTGCTGCTGGAATGGTCTGGAAATAATCTGCGCCCGCCTTTTCTGGCTGTAGCAGCATATAATGACCATTGTTGTTTACAGTCACTGGGCTCAAAAGACCAAGACGAATATTGGTTAAGACCAGCTCACCTGGCGCCGCAAAGTCTATTTTATTCTCTAATAATTCACCGCTACGATTTTGTTCATCGACAATACGAATCTTAAGGCCGCTTTGTACTTCATCCCAGTTGAGTTTGGTTGACCAAGCGCGCTTACTATAGGCGACCCGTGGTCTATCATCGCTGTTGTTTTGGTCAGATGGTGGGATTTGGGTCGGGTCGTCTAAATTGACCCTGCGTAATAGCAGACCATCTTGATAAATCTCAGCAACCAGTTGATTGACTGCTCCCATCTCAAGCGTAGGCGTAACCAGTAATAACGCCTCTTTTTCTGCAGTTAGGCGTGGCATGTTTTTTGCTTCGTTGCCTTGAGGATCTACCGTATGATTCTGCCCAAACTGAATCATAGCTTGAAAAGAGCCAGTCAAGTCAGAACGGATCTCTCGTGTTTCACCGGCACCGTCATAGTCAAAGAAGCCTAATTGATAATAATCAGCACGGTCTTTTTGTGGTTCTGGATATTTGATCGGCGTGCTTGGTTCCAGCGGTGTTAATGGTTCGCTAGGCTTGATTGGCGTACTTGGCTCCAGCGGTGTCAGTGGCTCACTTATATCAGGTGGAACCACTACAGGCGGCTTATCAGATGATGCAGGCTGTGTATTATCATCACTACCTTCACCGCATGCAGATAGCATTATAGAGATGATGCCGATACTTATGGTTTTTAATGGAAATGGTGTGTTATGTGTCAAAAGAATACCCCAACAAAGGTGTTGCTAGGAATATAACAGCTATATTAATAAACTGTACTACATTTGTTTTCTTGTTTCCAATCAGCTTTCTTTTATCTACTTTAGCAAACTAATTTTTATTGCTAGAGCCGTGCTTAGGGTTGTCCGCTTCGGTGATGATTGTGCTTTTGTGTCCCCATCTGCTGGTTTGTGGAGACGGCGGCGTTTTTGGGTCTATAGGAATGATGATTTCATTATCATGTGCATCACACTCAACCTTACTGTCCTTGTCATAAGCGGCTGGATCAAAGTGCGGGGTCGCTGTTGTATCAGTTGACTGTCGAGCTAAGCTGTTAGGAACGGCTTGCGATGTTTTTCTAAATTCAGGTTTTTTAAATAAAGGGTGTGGGGTGTTTTTATTCGTCCCTTTATCATCAGGGTTTTTGCGCGGTTCGGCGTTGGTAAAGATAACATTCAACGGCAAGTCTAGCTGCTGCTTGGCATAGGCTTCCGTATGCTCAAATCGATCCACTAGAAGGCTGAGCCATGGCTTTTGCTCTTCTAGCCTCATCTCATCAAGCTCATCCTTAATAGGCAATGGATAAGGCAAGGTGCGATAAAAATCCCACAATGTCATCTTGCTCAAGTCTTTTTTGAGTACATAGTCCTCATCTTCGGTCATGGTGATGAGGTTACTGTCTTGGAGGTAGTTGATATAGGTGTACCATTTGGGTAGCTCTTTGCGTCCCAACACATTGCGCAGCGCTTGTTCGCTGACGGCCTCACCTTTTAAATGATGGGTATATACCAAGTTCAGCATGTCCAGCAAGCTAAGTAGGGGATGGCGCGGGTAGACTTCTTCGGTCTCAAAAATGGTTAAGGTATAGCTGATCTCAACGCCTAACAAAATCAAATTCCAAGACAGGTATATCCATAACAAAAAGATAGGCAAGGCGGCAAAAGCTCCGTAAATGGCCTCGTAGCTGGTAAAGTTTGCCATCACTGTGCCAAACAGATGCTTCATCAGCTCAAAGATAATCGTCACCAAGACCCCAGCGATGGCTGCATTTTTTGCGGGCACACGAGCTTTGGGAATAAACCAATACATCCCTATAAAGCCGGCCATGGTGATACCAACCGACACCACTTGTACCCAAAACCCCCAATCGATCCCGTAGCCTGCGATTTGGCGATTTAAAAAACTCAAGCTTTGTACCGTGCTTGAAGCGATAAACGCCGTACCCAGCACCATAGGCCCCAAGGTCACAATTGTCCAATAGCGCAGCAGACTCTTTATACCACCTGAGCGGCTCTCCACCCGCCAGATTTGATTAAAGGCACGCTCAATGGTGGTCAAGGTCATGATGGTGGTAAAAAATAGCACCATGGCGCCGATGATGGTAAGGTTCGATGATTTTTCGGCGAAGTCATTGATATACTCACTGACTTGCATGCTCGATTGCGGCAACAAGTTGCTATAAATGACCTCGTATATCTGCGCTCTGACGGATGCCAGTGCCGGTACAGAGGACAATATCATGAGCAAAACGGTTAATACAGGCACGATCGACAGCATAGTCGTGTAGGTTAGCGATGCTGCTTTTTGCTGACAGTTGTCTTCAAAAAAGTGCCGCGTCAAAAACCGTAAAAACTGGAACCAGCGCTGATGTAAAAATGGGAGTCTTTTGCTTAAGTTTTCCATAGTGACCATTTAGCAAGAAGTAGAGAGACAATAGTGTAACAAAGATGCGTCGTTATCATCTGCCGTTTAATTGTGTCAAAATGCACAGCGGCTCTTTGATAAGGCATCAGGTAGGCGTAGCTGGAGTAGGTGGTCGTAAAATAGTCGTCAGCTGGTTTGCATGTGGGTGAATGACTGGGGCATAATGAGCACATCATCGCATCGCCTATCGCGGGCGGTATCGTTATTGATCGATAAATAATGATATATAGATAATACTATCAATGATTTTATGAGGAAGGACGGTTAATGAGTCAGGCCAACCCTTACGTTTTGGTGCTTTATTATTCAAATTATGGCACGACAAAGACATTGGCATACGCCATCGCTCAAGGGATCGAAGATGCTGGCATGACCGCACGTATTCGTACTGTCCCGACGGTGGCACCTGAAACCACATTGAGCAAGCCTGCGATACCTGATGAAGGTGACTTGTATTGTACGATGGATGATCTCAAAGACTGTAGCGGCCTTGCACTGGGTAGCCCGACGCACTTTGGCAATATGGCCGCGCCCATGAAGTATTTTTGGGACAATACCGTCACGCTCTGGCTGGCGGGAAATCTACAAAACAAGCCTGCCTCGGTATTTACGGCGACAGGCTCTATGCATGGTGGCCAAGAGTCCACATTGCTCACGATGATGTTACCATTAATGCATCACGGGATGGTCATCGTGGGGGTACCGTATGCTGAACCTGCATTAAATCGGACGCATCGCGGCGGGACGCCTTATGGTGCCAGTCATGTCAGTGGTGCGGCGCATGATCAGCCAGTATCGGCAGACGAGCGTGACCTAGGTATTGCACAAGGTCGCCGCTTGGCAATCACCGCTACTGCTTTAGCACAAGCAAACTGGGGTCGCTAATCGAGTCTCATGTAACCGGTGTTATAGCTCAAGCTTGATACTTAAACACTCTTTGCACTCAAATACTGATGATTAATCGCTAATAGCGACATATCTATGCTATTCATTTAGGAAGTAAAAATCTCTAATGGCTACAAACCACTCTAACAGTAAGTCTCCTAAAGTTACCAAGCCTATCGCACCTATTGCGCAGCGCTTGATGATGACGTGGCTGATTTGGCTGGTTTATAGATTAATGGGACTGCCTATTTTTATCAGTATTTTTAATCCAAGCAGCCCTGATATTGTGGGCGGTATCGCCTGGCAAGCACTATGGCTTTTGCCAGCTTTTATACTGACGCCATGGATCGTGCGCGGGCGCTCGCCTTATGCGTTATTGGTCGGTAGTATGTTTACTCTAGTATATTTGGGCGCAAGTGGCGTGGTGCTGTTTACGCGCGCGTATGGCAGCAGCTGGGCGGAAATAGCGGTATATCTGATTGATTTTGTATTGTTGTTTGCCATCAACGTTTGGTTGTTTATTTTACTAAAACGCTTGCCGTCGATGAATAATGTTGTTAAAAAACCGCGTTCTCATTAGTAGGCTGTAATAATAGTCATTAATCTTAAGATATAAAAAAGCGGCGTTCCAAATAGGACGCCGCTTTTTTATTGCAGTATTACTTTTCAACGCTTCTGTTTACATACTTGGATTAGTTAACCTTAGTCAATTCCAAATCCATCTTCTTACCATCATTGATCTGACTAACTTTTATGGGCAAATAATCCAAGCTCGGCGCTAACCAAAAACTGGTTGAGCGGTCATTGTCGTCATGAATACGGTCAACACGGACAGTATCAAAGGTACCGGCTGGAACGGTAATTTTGGTGCTGCCAGATTTTTTAAATGGGGTCTTTTCGATTTTGTCTTTTTTTGCCATGTAGTAATTGCCAGTGAACTTACCATTTAACAGATCTTGACGAATTTGCACCTCAAGACTCAAATCATCAAAGGCTTGCTGCGGCATACTCAGCGTCGTGGTTTTGCCTTTATAGTTGCTGGTCACCTTTTTGCTATTTGGGTTAAAGTTTAGTTTGTGGGTACGACCCAATCCTAATAGCTTATAAGTGGTGCTGGCTTGGGTTGGAATGACATTATTACCATTGAGGGTAAACGTACTGTTTTGCGAGGCACTAGCTACCCCGGCGACGCGAGCCTTAACGTTGTATTTCCAAGTATTGCCGGATTTGTTTAACGTACGAGTCGCGGTTCCTTTGTATTTGTCTTCAACGGTAAAACTATAGTTGGCCGTTGTTGGCTGAACAGTCTTTGCGCTGGCAAGAGTGGGTGCGGTCATACTCAAGGCTCCAATGGTAGAAATACTGATACCTGTGATTAAGGCAGATAAAAACTTAGATGGACTGCGTTTCGTATTATTAGAAGCGTTGGGCAGTGATTTATTATGCATTGATAAAAAACTCATAGATACCTCTTAGTAGTTAATAAGATGCTGATATAGCAGCATCTATCGTCATTCTTATTATGTTCACAACGCTTATAATGGTCATACTCTGTTACATTTTCAAGAGTAAGAACCGACCGGCACGTGTGACGATTGTAGCGAATGTTGCTATGACATCTGATACGACCATCGAGGGTAACGTGCTGTAAAGCCAGCAATAGAGGGTAAATAAAACGTATGGCCTCTATTAAGCCTCATCTCTATCAAATTCCGTCAGAATAATCTTGTAAATTTTTGGGCTTTACACTTGAAGCCAACCTATCTTGCCCCCACTTTTTGTTACAAGCTCAAAGCGTATCTTTAGATTGCTATGATTGAATGGCGACTCTTATAGATACTGGTATTGAGACTATTAATTCAAATAAACCCTTTATTCAAACAACCAATTTTTGGAGTCATATCGATGAATATTCGTCCTTTACATGACCGTATCGTCGTCCGCCGCATAGAAGAAGAGACAAAAACTGCTGGTGGTATTTTATTGCCGGGTTCTGCTCAAGAGAAACCTTCACAAGGTGAAGTCATTGCAGTTGGTAATGGCCAAGTTCGTGACAATGGCGAAACTCGTGCGTTAGATGTAAAAGCTGGCGACAAAGTTTTGTTCGGTCAATATGCTGGTCAAACCGTGAAGGTTGACGGTGAAGAACTATTGATTATGAAAGAGTCTGATGTACTAGGTGTGCTAGAAGGCTAGTCCTCTTGAGTATCGTTTTATACTCAGCACATCTTGACCACAGGTTCTGATAACCGCTTTTGATAAGCAACTATCAAATCATTCAATTGTATTCTCATACTTATAATAATGGAGTAATTTACCATGGCAAAAGACGTAAAATTCGGCATAGATGCCCGTAAACAAATGATGGACGGCGTCAACGTTTTAGCAAATGCAGTACGTGTCACCCTAGGCCCTAAAGGCCGCAACGTGGTTATCGATAAGTCATTTGGCGCGCCAACCATCACTAAAGATGGTGTGTCAGTTGCCAAAGAAATCGAGCTTGAAAACAAATTTGAAAACATGGGTGCTCAGCTCGTTCGTGAAGTTGCTAGCCGCACAAACGATGTCGCTGGTGATGGTACAACGACTGCGACCGTATTGGCTCAGTCAATCTTGCAAGAAGGCATGAAGTCAGTGGCAGCTGGTATGAACCCAATGGATCTTAAGCGCGGTATCGATAAAGCCGTTCGCGCAGCCGTGCAAGAAATCCATAACCTATCAACGCCAGCCGATGATGAAAAAGCCATCGCGCAAGTCGGTTCTATCTCTGCAAACTCAGACACCAAAATCGGTGAATTGATTTCGCAAGCGATGCAAAAAGTGGGTAAGCAAGGCGTTATCACCGTTGAAGAAGGGTCAAGCTTCGAAGATACCCTAGAAGTTGTCGAAGGTATGCAGTTTGACCGTGGTTATATCAGCCCATACTTTGCTAATAAGCAAGACAGCTTGACTGCTGAATTTGAAAACCCATATATCCTATTGGTTGACAAAAAAATCAGCAATATCCGTGAGATCGTGCCATTACTTGAGCAAGTCATGCAGCAAAGCAAGCCATTGCTAATCATCGCTGAAGACGTAGAAAACGAAGCATTGGCAACCTTAGTTGTAAACAACATGCGTGGTGGCCTAAAAACTTGTGCCGTTAAAGCACCAGGTTTTGGCGATCGTCGTAAAGCCATGCTAGAAGACATCGCAACGCTAACGGGCGGAACGGTAATCTCTGAAGAGATTGGACTAAGCCTAGAGACGGCGACCCTTGACCAATTGGGTACTGCGAAAAAAGTCACTGTTGGTAAAGAAAACACCGTGATCGTTGATGGCGCTGGTAACAAAGCTGACATCGAAAATCGTGTTGAGTCTATCAACCGTCAGATCGCAGAGTCTACTTCTGATTACGATAAAGAAAAGCTACAAGAGCGCGTTGCAAAACTGGCAGGCGGCGTAGCAGTAATCAAAGTTGGCGCAGCGACCGAAACTGAAATGAAAGAGAAGAAAGACCGTGTTGACGATGCGCTACATGCCACTCGTGCAGCGGTTGAAGAAGGCGTTGTACCTGGCGGCGGCGTTGCATTAGTTCGTGCGATGAATGCATTGTCTGAGCTAAAAGGCGACAACGACGACCAAGACGCTGGTATTAACATCCTACGCCGCGCGATGGAAGCACCATTACGTCAAATCGTTACCAACGCTGGCGAAGAAGCATCAGTGGTGGTTAACGCAGTGAAAAACGGCACGGGCAACTACGGCTACAATGCTGCCTCTGGTGAGTACGGCGATATGCTTGAGATGGGTATCCTTGATCCAGCAAAAGTATCACGTTCAGCGCTAGAGAATGCAGCGTCAGTAGCAGGTCTCATGCTAACGACTGAAGCCATGATCACTGACATACCAGAAAAAGAAGACGCAATGGCAGGTATGGGCGCTGCTGGTGGAATGGGCGGTATGGGTGGAATGGGCGGTATGATGTAATTTTACTGTCGCTGCAAAGCGGTTTGTCTTTGTCAGACACGCTCAATGTACAATAAGTACTATTTCGCTTGTTTTCCTCGATAAACCGCTTTTCGCTGAAAGTATGAATAATATCACGTACCTGTGAAATCTAGTCCAAATAAACCCCCCGATAGGCTAAGCTTATCGGGGGTTTTTTTATGCAAGATAAGTATGTTTTGGCTAAAAGATTAGGCATCTGCCTCATCACGACGAAATGTCCACCTCTTATCATCAGACGCCTCGATACAGTAATAATAACCCGCCAAATCAAACTGCTTTAGCTGCTCAGCACTGGTCAGCTTATTGTCTGCTGCGTACTTGACCATCAGTCCGCGTGCTTTTTTGGCATAAAAGCTAATGACTTTATATTGACCATTTTTTTCGTCTTCGAACCGTGGCGTGATGATATCCGCCTTCAGTGCTTTCTTTTTCACCGCTTTAAAATACTCGTTCGACGCCAGATTGATCAAAACCTTGTCCTCACTATCTGCCATACGAGCATTGATAACGTCAGTTATTTCTTCTCCCCAAAACTCATAAAGATTATCACCGCGCGCGTTTTTTAGCTTTGTACCCATCTCTAAACGATAAGGCTGAATCAAGTCCAACGGTTTTAATACCCCATAAAGACCTGACAAAATACCCAGATGTTCATTGACATAGACAGCGGTTTCTTTATCCATGTGATACATATCAAGACCGGTATAAACATCACCGTCGAACAAGTAGCCCGCCGGCTTTGCTGCATTACCAGACTCATCATCAGTAAACGGCTTATCTTCGCTCCAATGCCATTGTTGATTGCGCGTGGCATTGAGTTGCGCAAGATCATCAGAGATGCTCATCAACTCTTGCAGATCAACGGGCTCTTTGGACTTCAATACTTTCATGAGTGACTGTGAGTGCGCGATCAGTTCAGGCTGACTATAGTAGTTGCCCAAGTTCACTGGTATAGCGTCTGTTTCATTCAAAGATTTGGCAGGAGAGAGTAAAAAATACATGGTGAGTCCTTATTATCGTGAGTCAATGACCGACCTGTTCAGATATCAAGCATTCTTATTATACGACAGCTGCGGGTTTAACTTGACTTGACCTTGAGTGTTTTATGTTTTTTTTAAGGGGATATGGCAATGCGTAAATGTCCATACAGTTAGCCTCTATTAAAGCGAGACCTTGTTATATAAGGGATAGAGGTTTTTTGAAAAAATAAAAAACTTTAATATAACAACAAAAGTTATGCAGATGGTATCAATACCTAACTTTTTATCTTACTTGTTGGTCATCATTAGACAATGAAAGTTGGCAGATTATGTCTCTATAATAAAAAGGCATGATGGTAAACAATACATCATTTATTAAATTGATAGTCTTTATTTATGATATTGGATAAGTCATGGTTAAGGATTTTTGTCCCCTATGCTTTTGAAAATGCGTTGAGGGTATTAAGGGTAAGTCATTCTATATAAGTAAGGAGACGATATGAAAATCGGTGTAATCAGTGCAGATATCGCGAGTGAAAGCCGTGTCGCACTAACCCCAGACGCAGTCAAAAAATTGCGCAAGCTTGGGTTTGAAGTCGTCATTCAGTCAGGTGCAGGCCAAGCAGCGTATTATGCTGATGCGTTGTATCAGGCGGCAGGAGCCGACATTGCCAGCAGCAGCGCCGAGGTGATTGCCCAGTCTCAAATTATTACCACCATTCACGACTTGCCCGCCGAAGTGGCAGAGCATTTGAGTGCAGGCCAAATCGTCGTCGGTATGCTAGACCCGTATCGCAACACTCAGCTTGACACTTATGCGGCCAAAGGTGCGACGGCTTTTGCAATGGAGTTATTACCGCGCACATTATCACGTGCGCAAAACATGGACGTATTGTCATCGCAGGCTAACCTTGCTGGTTATAAAGCGGTATTGCTCGCGGCTAACGAATACTCTCGTCCTTTTCCTATGTTTATGACATCTGCGGGTACAGTCAAGCCAGCCAAAGTGGTTATTTTGGGCGTAGGCGTGGCAGGTCTGCAAGCGATTGCAACGGCAAAGCGTCTAGGCGCGGTTGTAGAAGCGAGTGATTTGCGTCCTGCGGCAAAAGAGCAGGTCGAATCACTTGGTGGTAAATGGCTGGATGTGCCGATGAGTGATGACGAAGCACAAAAAGCCAAAGCAACGGGCGGCTATGCGTGGACGCCATCAGAACAATATATCAAAGACCAAGCTGCTGTGGTTGACAAGGCACTCAGCAATGCTGACATTGTCATTACCACAGCACAGATTCCTGGTCGTAATGCCCCGCGTCTCGTGCACGCGGCAACCCTTGCCAAAATGAAAGCAGGTTCTGTCCTGATCGATATGGCTGCTGGTACCGGTGGTAACGTCGAAGGCAGTGCGCCAAATGAGACCATCACCACAGAAAACGGCGTACGTATCGTTGGTGCCGCCAATATCCCATCTATGCTAGCCGCACAGTCGTCAGATCTATACGCCAATAACTTGGTTAACTTTATCACGACTTTGATTGCACCTGCTGGCGACGATGCAGCAGCAAACGACCTTTCGCTTAACTTAGATATGGAAGATGAGATTCAGGGTGCACTGGCAGTGACCCACGACAACCAAGTGCGCTTGGCCAAACGCTAGCCCTTGCTGGTCGCCATACATTTGCCAGACACGAATAAATTTTTAGGAGGATGAGATGATCGCCATCATTTTAGCGGCAGCGCCTGCCGGTGCAGCCATGAGTAGCACACCATTTGTCGCGATTTTTACCGTATTTGTACTCGCTATCTTTGTCGGATACTACGTCGTCTGGGGCGTGACCCCAGCGCTACATACGCCATTGATGGCGGTGACCAACGCCTTATCAAGTATCGTGATCGTCGGTGCGATGCTACAGACTGTCCATATCGACGGCTCGATGTTTACACCGACCAGTTTGCTTGGTGCTTTTGCGGTATTTTTGGCCAGTATCAATATCTTTGGTGGTTTTGCGGTGACTGAACGTATGCTCGCGATGTTCAAACCCAAAGTAAAAAAAGCCCCAGCAGCAAGCACTGATAATGGAGGCAACGCATGAATGATTTATCAGCGATGATTGCGGCGAATGCGGATTGGTTCTATCTGGTTGGTGCGATCCTTTTTGTTTTAACGTTACGCGGATTGTCGAGTCCAAAGACAGCGATTCGTGGCAACCGCTTTGGTATGGTAGCGATGGCGATTGCCGTCGTGACGACGTTCTTTTTAGCAGAAGGTCCTGTCCTTTGGCTCATTATTGGCGCGATGATTTTAGGTGCGCTGGTTGGTATGTGGAAGGCAAAAACCGTTGCCATGACGCAGATGCCAGAAACCGTAGCGTTGATGCATTCATTTGTCGGTTTGGCAGCGGTTGCGATTGCCCTTGCGACGGTATTACACACTGAGCAAGAACATGGCGCGGTTGCCCGTGTTGAGCTATTTATCGGTTGCTTTATCGGTGCGATTACTTTTTCTGCCTCTGTCTTTGCTTTTGGTAAGCTTGCGGCAAAAAGCTGGGCAAAAACAGTCACTGGCGGCTGGGTAAAACCTGTTCAAGCCTTGCTATTTATAGCGATGATTGGGTTTGGCGGCGTGTATTTTGTCACGGATTCCTTGCCTGCGTTTTATGCGATGACAGTGATTGCAGTGATTTTTGGCTGGATGTGGATTGCGCCTATCGGCGGCGGTGATATGCCAGTGGTCGTGTCGCTACTGAACTCATTTTCAGGTTGGGCGGCAGCAGGTATTGGCTTTACCCTTGGCAACTCGATGCTCATTATCGCAGGTTCGCTTGTTGGCTCCTCAGGTGCGATTTTATCTTATATCATGTGTAAAGCCATGAACCGCTCTCTACTAAACGTTTTGTTTGGCGGTATGGGCACGTCAGCGGCCGCTGCAGGCGGTGATGATGGCGCACCAAAAACATACAAATCAGGCTCAGCAGAAGACGCAGGGTTCCTTATGTCCAATGCCAGCAACGTGGTCATCGTACCAGGTTACGGTATGGCACAAGGCCGCGCGCAAAACGCGGTAAAAGAATTGTACGAGCTATTAAAAGACGAAGGTGTCAACGTTCGCTTTGCCATTCATCCTGTTGCTGGTCGTATGCCAGGGCACATGAACGTACTATTGGCAGAAGCCGACGTGCCTTATGATGATATTCTAGAGATGGATGAGATTAATTCCGACTTTGCCAGTACCGATGTGGTCTTGGTCATCGGTGCCAACGACGTCGTCAATCCGTCAGCAAAAGACGATCCGACATCTCCTATCTTTGGTATGCCCATTTTAGAAGCCAACAAAGCGCAAACGGTGATGGTCATCAAGCGTTCGATGAGCACCGGCTATGCAGGTCTTGATAACAGCCTCTTCTATATGGACAAAACCATGATGATCTTTGGTGATGCCAAGAAAATGGTCGAAGAGATGGTGCGTAGTATCAATGGTGGTGGTCACTAACATTTAAAATAGGATGTTAATAAAGGACTCTCGCCCGTAAGATTTTGAACAAGGAAAGTCACTGAGGTGGCTTTTTTTGCGTTAAAGTGATCAACGTTTCGGAAACAACGATAAAAAAATATCGTTGAGCCGTTCAACCTTCAGTCATAAACACAACAAAGTAAGAGTACTATTTATGAATATGTTACTGCGCTTTTTTATTATGGTCAGTTTGCTTAAGCAGCAGCTCAAGCATGAGCCCATGAGTGAGACGATTAGTCTTGAGACCTTGATCGCACCGACTGTCCGTAACTATCGGGTATTACCGCATGACATGGGGTTTCGCGATCATCTGCCCAATTATCGTTACTTGTCATTTATTGAGCTAAACGTGACACGCTGGGTGATGGCACGCTGTCATGAAAAAGGCATCAAGCCTCTGAACTGGGTCATTGCCATGCAAGAGATGGTTTATCTCAAACAAATCAAGTTTTTGGATAAAATGACGCTTAGCAGTGCGGTTGCAGGCTGGGATCACAAATATGTGTATTTTGAGCATCGATTTTTTGTCAAAAATCAGCTCATGGGCGTTGGTATGACCAAGTTTGTATTTACCGATGATACCGGTATGCGTACGCCAGAGGTGTTGGATATGACAGGGGAGCGGTTGACGGAAGTGATTAACACATGGAATAACCACCAAGTTGCTGTGAAATCTACCAAGTCAGCCTAAACCACATTGAAACCCAGTATTAAAAAATAGCGCCCTATAATAACTTGGCTATAATCATTTGCTAAATTTTGGTAGGATAGAGTCCATCAAATCGCCAATACTAAGGCGAGACTACTATTTCTAAAACGACTAAAAAAAGGTACCGTTATGACCCCACAAAAATTAAAATGGACAGACAGCTTAGATATCGCAATCGAGCTTTATGAAAAATTTCCAGAGACTGATCCGCAGTACATACGCTTTACCGATTTGCATCGCTGGGTGACGGAGCTTGAAGGCTTTGATGATGATCCGCAGCGCTCAAACGAAGGTATCTTAGAAGCCATTCAAATGAATTGGATCGATGAAGCCGACTAATCGACTCTATAACGTTGAGCAGTGTTATCAATAAAAATTCAATAAATCAAAAAGGCCGCATCATGACATCACAAACTAAAGAGCTGCCAGAAGCGATAGCGTGTCGCGGTATCAGTGTTCGCACCACCAATCACGCTGAGATTAGCCACGACACTGCCAAGCTTGGTAGATTGTGGCAGAAGTTTTACCAGAATTACGCAGGACAGTTGCCTGAAGGCGAAGATATTTACGGTATTTATCATAACTATGAGAGTGATGATTTAGCAGGCGCGTTTGATGTTGTCGCTAGCTGGAAAACAGCCAGTGAGAAGGATGAGCAATCAGGCAGTAAAATTGCGGCTAATATGAGCGATGTGGTCAGCGTCATAATCCCCGAAGGTAAGTATTTAGTATTCACCGAAGAGGGCAGAATGCCTAACACGGTCATGAATGCATGGGAGAAGGCTTGGGAGTACTTCCATGATCGTGATTGCGAGCATACTCGCACTTATAATGTCGATTTTGAGCATTATATTGGGGGTAATTTAGAATATGGGCAATTGGATCTTTATATTGGTATTGAGTGAGGCTATCATATCAACACTATAAGAAGTCTACTTTACTATAATAGACCTCTTGGATAAGTCATCGCTAGCCCTTGTAACTCCGTCAGTAAAAGTCAATGAACTGGTACTTTTGCAAGAGGTCTAATAATCTGCGCCGCGGCATCAATTGAGCTATCAGATGAGTGATTTTTAAGATGCTTAGGCGTGTAGCTTATGCGCGTATTGTTTAATAGGTAGCTACTCTACGATAGAAGCATTTATTCAGGTAAGTTGGATCAATGAGGCCGACGAAGCATTATTTATGCTTATTGATACAGTCATAAAAAATCCCCAGCTATATTTTTATTATAGCTGGGGATTTTTCCATTAGGAGTAATGTATCAAGGTTATCTATTCAATGCTAGTTAAAAAGCTTTAGTCACGCCAATGGTAAAGGTACGTGGTAGGTTTGGTCTAGCACCGTATGGCGTACGGCTCACAATAACTTGTTTGTCAGCGATGTTTTCAACCTTACCAAAGACCTTAGCATCATAACCGATAGGGTAGTGGGTAATAGCATCAAAAGTGAATAACGAGTCAGTCTCGCTACGCGGCTCATTAGTACGATTGCAGCCCACTGATTCACAAATGCCGCCAGCATATTTGGCAGTCAAGTAAGTATCCCAACCTGAATCCATCTCGATTCCGGCGCGTACACTGGCTTGATTTTTGGGCACTAGCGTTAAGCGATCGCCATCTAAAGTGTCTTTGTAGTCCTCGGCAAGCTCAGCTTGGGTGTAAGTATAAGTGGCATGCAGCGGAATACTGAATCCATCTCCATCAAAGCGAGTGCCAGCCATTAACTCAAGCCCTGCGATCACCGCAGAACCACTCTCTTTTTCGGTACCTGACGTTATGGCATCTGAGCCACTGCCGCAAGGCACGTTTTCTGTGCAGTTTCTGATTACAGAATCAAAGTCACTATAAAACCCAACGGCCTCAATATAATTGTTACCATCAATATAGCGCGTACCGATTTCATAGTTGATACTTTCTTCAGGATCCGTGTTGTCATCTTCGGACACTCCAGCACCTAATGGGCTGAAGCCTTTGTGGACCCCACCTATAAGCTGTACTTCATCATTGAGTTGATAGCTTGCGGATAAACCTGGCAAAAATATAGACTGAGTATTGCTCACGCGTGCTTGATTATCAGTATCAACACCGCGTGTCTCTTCAGTATCAATATACTCGTAACGCATGGCTAGGTTTAGAAGTAAGGGGTCAGTCACTTGCCACTTATCAGTTAGCCAAAGACTAGTTGCGTTGGCTCTTTCTTCGCGGTTATTACTGCCATTAGGGACTTTGGTGCTTTGATAAATTAAATTACCGTCTACCTGATTAAAAATATCGCTTGGCTGATAGCGCTCAACTTTGTCACGGTGATAGCGAGCACCTACATCAATATTGTGATCGCCATAGGCACTTAAAATGTCAGTATTGAAGTTCGTCTGAACACCGGTACTATAATAAGTGCGATCATTGGCTTTTAATTCGATACCTGCTAAATCCTCGGTACCATCTAGCTGCCCTTGGGTGATATTGCCTTCATAAAAATCATTGATTTTGTTATCATTGAGCTTATACCAGTTACGATGGGTTTTATTGTAATAAGCGGTAGTACGTAGCTCGCTATTATTATCCGTGATCCAGTTGTGCGTCAAGTTAAGTCCGGTATGTTCGTCTTGTATGTTATCAAGCGCAGACATCGGGTAGCGTCTGTTAGGATTTTTATTGAAGTCAGCATCTGTTAAACCTAAGTAAGTCTCATCACTAGATCTATCAGAATACTGTGCTTTGGCAAACAAACTATGCGCAGGATTGATCTGATAACGACCCTTTAGGACATAATCTTGATTGTCATAGTCGCCAATGTCTTTACCATCAATTTCTTTAAAGCCTTTGCCTCGTTGTTGCACAGTTTCAATTGAGCCTGCAAAGTCGCCTTCGCGTCCACCAGCATAAGCATGAACATCCACACCGCCACGGTCGTTGATTGAGGTCATCGCTTGACCGCCATTAGTGGCAGGAATAGGGGTTGATAAATAGTTAATAACGCCACCAGTCGTTTGCGGCCCATAACGTAGCAGCGGCGCGCCTTTTAGAATCTCAACACCTGACATACGCAGCGCTGTCGGATGATAGTAGGCGGCAGGGGCAGCATAAGGAGCGGGTGCGATAGGAATACCGTCCTCCATTAAATGCACTTTACTACTACGTCCACCGATACCAGCACGAATACTGATGTTAGGACGTAAGCCCAACCCATCTTCTTCAGAGACGTAAACCCCTGGCACGGTCTTTAAAACTTGGTTAATATCTGTAATGTACTCATTTTCTAACTGTTCGTTATCGACGTAATAACCAGAACCCGTCATCAAGGGCACATTGTCTTTACTACCGATAACAGTAATTTCGTCTAAGGTTACCGAGACTGCTGATTCTTCGAGATTACCTTGCTGGGTATCAACGCTTTGCGCATAAACTGCCTGCATGGACAAGGCTAAAGTGGACAATAAAAATATAGTAACAGACTTATAAGGATGAGACATCGCACGGGCTCCAAAACGAAAACATAAAAATTAATGCTGCATTTTTGTAAAAACGAATATTAACAATAATGATTATCGTTTGCAAGCAGTAAGCAACATTTATATATCCTATTTTTAATGGATCTACCCAAATTTTAGTGGTTATCATCTTAAGTGACTGTTAATACAGGTTATTTATTAGGCTACAATAATACTTAAAACAAATAAAGGCAGCGCTAAACATTTAAGCGCTGCCTTTATTGTTGCTGTTTTATTAACGTCATTGATACGGTAGAGCCTAATCAAGCAACAAATTCTTCAAAATTCCCTCATAAATCTGCGCTAACCTGCCCAAATCATCAACTTCAACCTTTTCATCGACCTGGTGAATGGTGGCGTTACGTACGCCTAATTCAACAACCTGCGCACCAGTCGGGGCAATAAAGCGTCCATCGGACGTACCGCCAGAGGTTGATAAGGTGGTGTCGACATCGGTGACTTTTTTGATGGCGTTTTGGCATGCCGAGACCAGTTTCCCTTCAGGGGTCAAAAACGGCTGACCAGATAACTTCCAATTGATGTCGTAACTGGCTTTATTCTCTGAAACTTGGCTATTAGCAAAGTGCTTATCAAAGATAGCGTGGGTTTTTGCCTTTAGCTCATCTTCAGTCGTCTCTGTCGAAAAGCGAAAGTTAAAGACAACGTTTAGCGTTTCAGGAATGACGTTGGTTGCACCTGTGCCGCCATTGATATTTGATATTTGCAAGGAAGTGGCAGGGAAGTAATCATTACCAGTATCCCATGCGGTAGATGTCAATTCAGCAAGGGCAGACATCGCTGCATGAATAGGATTACAGGCCAAATGTGGATAGGCAACATGACCTTGCTTACCTGTGACCGTCAGCTCTGCGCCTAGCGAGCCACGACGACCGTTTTTGATAATATCGCCTAACGTATCCGTGCTCGATGGTTCACCCACAAGACAATAAGTAATTTTTTCTTGACGAGCCTCTAAGGTTTCGATGACTTTGACCGTACCGTTGATTGATGGACCTTCTTCATCTGAAGTGAGCAAAAAAGCAATCGAACCATTGTGCTCAGGATGATTGGCAACGAAGCGTTCGGCGGCGATAGTAAAGGCAGCAATGCCTGTCTTCATATCGGCGGCACCGCGCGCCCATAGATAGCCATCAGCAATGGTTGGCGTAAATGGTGGATACGTCCAGTTTTTTTCATCACCCGTTGGTACCACGTCTGTATGACCGGCAAAGCAAATTACGGGATCCGTCGTGCCACGGCGTGCCCACAAGTTTTTAACTTCAGCATGTTCACCCTTTGCTTGTCTGTCACCATAGTACATAAACTCGCAGTCAAAGCCTGCTTGCTCCAAACGCTCTGACAATATGTCTTGGCAACCATCATCGTCTGGTGTCACTGAAGGACGTTCTAACAAGGCAATACTTAAGTCTAAGGTTGCTTGTTGGTGGGTGGGCTGTTGGTGAGAGTCTGACATGGGTTAGCCTTTTGTATAATAATGAAAATGTTAAATATAAATAGATAATGAGTAATAGGTGCTAAGCGTCTACTTCGACAAAGGGTACAAGACCGTCACGGCGCATCCACGTAGCAATAGAGTAACGCTGACGATGCGCGATTTGTACTTGATGCTGCAAATCACTGTCGAAAATGATCAATCTGTTGGCAACTGGCATCACTTCATGGTGCGTGCCATGCTTATCAACGACTTCTAGCGCGCCGCCGTCAGTCGCTTCCCAATCATCATTAAGATAAAACACCGCTGAGATCACCCGTTCATCGCGCCCAGCAGGATTGTCGCTGTGCCATTGATAGCCAAAGCCAATCGGATAACACGCATAATGCGCTTCGCTATGACGAATACCAGCGAATAAGCTACGATTAAACAGAGCGGCGAGGGCGTTAATGCTTTGTAGATAATAGTAGCCTGCAAAAAAGTTCTCGGTGATCCAGCGTATCCTATCACCGCGAATATCACTGATACGAATGCCAGCGGTTAGCGCCGCATCACGATAGTCAATAAAACCGCTTTCTGCTTGTAGCGCAAGTAATGCGGTCTTATTAAATACATTATCAATAGTGAGCCAGCCATCAGTGACAAATGTATCAAGCTGCTCATCCGTCAGTCTATTTTCCCAGTTGACTGCAAAATCAGACAGTTGCAGCATCTTCTGGGTAGGCGCGTTAGGGTCGTCGTTATGACTGTCTGGAGATAGTAACGGAGGATTGTCCTGTCCTATCGGATGATCAACGACCAACGCTGTCTTGTTCAGGTTGCTAATAATCTGCGTCATTTCATCTCATTCTTATCAATCAATGGTCAATATACCGCCATTCAATGCGTTTTTATCGAAAGCGCTTACTAAAACCACATTATCTTTTACTCCGCCTATGCTACCATAGATGCAATTTTTCTTATTTAAACTTTTGAGATTATGAACTATAAACACGCCTACCACGCTGGTAACTTTGCTGATGTGGTTAAACACATTTTATTGGTACAACTGCTCAATCAATTGGGGCAGAAAAACAAACCGTTTTATGTGCTTGACGCTTATGGCGGCCGCGGACTGTATTCACTAAGCAGTGAAGAAGCGCGCAAGACAGGGGAGGCCAAAGGCGGTATTCAGGCTTTTTTGAAAGCAGATACCGAAAAAGCACCAGCCGCTGTCAAAGATTACATGAAAGGTATTAAACAAGCCAAATTCACTTACGACAATAAAGTCTACCCGGGTTCGCCGTGGTGGATTGCTCATCATGTCGAAAAAACCGCCGATAAAAAACCTGATGCTGGCGTGCGCGCCGAAGCTTTTGAAGCCAAAGCGACTGAGTATGATGCACTGAACTATCAGCTATATAAGCTGCCAATTGGTATCCAGCATCGTGATGCTTTTGAAGGTATCACCGCTGTTATTCCCCCAAAAGAAAAGCGCGGTTTAATTTTCCTTGATCCTCCCTTTGAGCAAGAGCATAAAGACTTTACGCGCCTGATCGATTTATTAGTCTCGGCTTATAACAAATGGCCACAAGGTACTTATGCGCTGTGGTTCCCAATCAAAAATATCGAAGCGGTTGAGTTGTTTTATAAGAAGCTCAAGCGTACCGAGATTCGTCGTCAGCTGGTTTGTGAGCTGAATATTTATCCTAATGATGTGGCCGTCGGTCTGAACGGTACAGGTCTACTGGTTATCAATCCGCCATGGCAGTTTGATAACCATGCTCGCGAGATATTACGTTTCTTGCAGCCAGTACTAAAAGTAGAAGATGCGCCAGACTTAACACCTGACAGTGCGACCAATGTACGCTGGCTGGTTGGTGAATAGTGACGTCAGTAGATGATGTCAGTGAACAGCAATATTGGCCAATAAGGATATCAAGATGACGAATATGCAGCCACCTGAAGGCGAACCAAATAACATGTCACCAAAAGAGGGAGCGTTGCAGGATAATGCAGCGACCCAGCCTCCATACATGGATGAGCATGAGTTTAATATTCGTCTAGCGGACAATGACAATTATGATGGTTTGACCTTTGAGGTCGTCGAGGCGGAAGTCGCGGAAGGTAAGCGTGTGGTCAGTCGCGGTGTCTATTTAGCGCCTAATTTGATTACCACTTTGTCACTGCTATCAGGATTTTATTCAATTTTGGCAAGTACGCAAGGCGAGTTTTACAAGGCGGCTTTGGCTATCTTTTTATCAGGTATTCTAGATGGTGCCGACGGTCGCGTTGCCCGTATGCTGAATGCCCAAAGCCCGTTTGGTGAGCAATATGATTCATTAGCAGATATGCTCGCGTTTGGCGTTGCGCCTGCTATGTTGGTTTATAGCTTTGCCCTAGAGCCGCTGGGTCGTATTGGGATTGGCTGTGCCTTTGTCTTTACTGCCTGTGCTGCCTTTCGTCTTGCACGTTTCAATGTGCAGGTGGGCATTGTCGATAAAAAATACTTCGTTGGTTTGGCCAGTCCGCTTGCCGCCATTCTAGTAACCTCTGCTGTTATGGTGGCAGTTGATCATAACGAATGGATTGGTCAGTACGATACGGCGATCATGTTTTTGTTCGCAGCGTGGGTGGTCATTTGTGGTCTGCTTATGGTCAGTAATGTTAAGTACTACAGCTTTAAAGAGTTTGATAAAAAGAAAGTACCCTTTGTGGTGCTTATCATTGGCGTACTGGTCATGAGTATTGTGCTTTATGATATACCTGTTGGTATCTTGGCGATCGGTATCATTTATGCGTTATCTGGTATTGTGACTACGATCAAAGCAAAGATGTAAGTGTAAATATGAACGTTACTGAGATAAAAAAAGGGACTTGCCAATAGGTGAGTCCCTTTTTTTATACGTTATTTACTATAAAAACATGGTGTTATAGTCAATCCACTAAAAAAG
>NZ_DDNS01000009.1:143035-144555 GCF_002341255.1 Psychrobacter sp. UBA2514 | reverse complement strand
GACGATAATGCAGATGCCTTAGCGAGATTTGTAACGCAGTATGGGTCAATTTTAACATCAGCCCCAACGATAAAAAGCAGGGGACAGGACTCTTTTTTGCCGCTTCATCGTTAAAAATAAGCGCTTAGTTAGTCAGGCATCGCTATTTCTGTTAAACCTGTTTTGAATTTTTGACAACGCTCAGAATAATGCAGCGCTGACATTTTCAACATCGCTACTTGCTCATCTGTCAGTGTCTTAACGACTTTGGCAGGCGCGCCCATCACCAGGGAATTGTCAGGAATAACCTGACCTTCAGTAATTAAGGCTTTCGCCCCTATCAGGCAGTTTTTACCTATTTTGACATTATTGAGTACTACCGCACCGATACCAATCAAACTATTGTCACCGATCTCACAGCCATGCAGCATCGCTAGATGGCCAATAGTCACGTAATCACCGATAGTCACTTTGATACCTGCATCAGTGTGAATCACACTATTTTCTTGCACATTACTATAGTCGCCGATATGAATACGATCGTTATCGCCGCGTATCACCGCACCAAACCAAACATTGGCCTGATGACCCAAATACACATCACCGATTACTTGTGCCGAGTCAGCAATCCAACCGTTGAACGGTACAGCAAACTCAGGGGTTTTGTCTAAATATTTAAATATCATCGTTTTTCCTTAGTAAGGATAATGTTATTTTGGAGTAAGTCATTGGTTATACCACAATCATTTTTATGCTTATTTGATTGGCATGTCAAAGAACCATCTCACTTTGGACCATAGCCATAAAAAATATATTTTACAGTATACAATCCCATTTAATACCTTATCGTATGTCCACTTTATAGTACAATTAGCAAGGCCAACATTCTCATTTTGCTATCGTAGCGCCTGCCCTAACAAGTACCGCTACCCTACTAAGGACGCATCCATGCTTCGCGAAACACACGTACCTATTATTATCTTGTTGGCAAGTAGTGTGATCATCACCGCGCCCAGTTATGCTGAAAATACCTCAAGTTTGGAGAGAGCCGGTGACATTGTTGCGGTTGCCATACCTGCCATTGCTTATGGCAGCACGCATTATATGAATGATAAAGAGGGACGTCAGCAATTTTATCAATCATTTGCTACCAATCTTGCCGTGACCTATGCTGTGAAGTCAACCATTAATAAAGAGCGTCCTGACCATAGCGACAATGACTCCTTCCCATCAGGACATACTTCTTTGGCATTTCAGGGCGCAAGCTTCATTCATAAACGCTATGGATTAGAATATAGTATTCCAGCTTATGTTGGCGCAACTTTTGTGGGTTATAGCCGTGTTAAAGCGGAAAAACATGATGTGGCTGATGTATTTGCTGGTGCAGCACTAGGGGTTGCCAGTAGTATGTATTTGACCAAAAGCTATAACGATCAGCTTCTCATCACAACCAATCTTGCGCCTGACTATTACGGGCTGTCTGTCCACTACCAGTTTTAATCACTCAGTTTGCCCTTGATACTAGGGCGTGTTGAACATTC
>NZ_DDNS01000009.1:134099-142805 GCF_002341255.1 Psychrobacter sp. UBA2514 | reverse complement strand
TGCGAATGTTCAACACGCCCTAGCCATAAGTTACTATTTTGTATATAATACGCAAAATCTGTGCCTAAGCGAGCGGACATGATGCAAGTTACCTATTCACTATCTAGTGGGTTTTGTAGTTTTCATCAATAATGTCTTCTCGCTTTTTTGTGGAAAATTTTTGTGTGTCGTCCTTTTATTACTTCTATATGACAACAGTCAAATGCCGTAAATAAAAGGATACGGAGCAATTTTAGACCAACAAAACATGATGGCACTCACCAATAACAGCGGAGGCAATCCTTGAATTCATCGGTAGAAACACAAGCAATTTTGGCACTAGCAGACGGTACAATTTTTCGCGGTGTCAGTATCGGCAGCCTAGGTCATCGTGTTGGTGAGGTCGTATTTAATACCGCCATGACAGGGTATCAAGAAATTCTAACCGATCCAAGTTACGCGCGACAGCTGGTGACCTTGACATATCCGCATATCGGTAATACAGGCACCAATGCCGAGGATACCGAGTCTGGTAACGGTCACAAAGTATGGGCAGACGGTCTGATCATCCGTGACGCCACTATGGCCACTTCTAACTTCCGCAACTCTGAGTCGCTTAGCGACTATCTACAGCGTAACAATACCGTCGCTATCGCTGAAATTGATACACGCCAGTTGACCCGCCTATTACGTGATAAAGGCGCACAAAACGGTTGTATCATGACTGCCTCAAACGGTGAGACGATCAGCGTTGAAGATGAGCAAAAAGCGATTGAGCTGGCACAAGGCTTTGCAGGTCTAAAGGGCATGGATCTGGCAAAAGAATGCTGCACGACAGAAAGCTTTGAATGGACAGCAGGCACATGGGATCTATCAGACACCCTACTCAACCGTGACGTGGCGGGTAGCCATGACAGTGGTACTGGCGGCTTCTTTAAGCAGCTCGGCACTCATATCGATGCCAAATTCAACGTCGTCGCTTATGACTTCGGTAGCAAAACCAATATCCTACGTATGCTCGTCGACCGCGGCTGCCATGTGACGGTTGTCCCAGCACAAACGCCTATTGCTGATGTGCTCGCGATGAACCCAGACGGTATCTTCTTATCAAATGGCCCTGGCGATCCTGCCGCCTGTGACTACGCTATCGACGCCGTACGTCACATTATTGAAGAAACAGACGTACCAACGTTTGGCATCTGCTTAGGTCATCAGCTAATTGGTCTTGCCAGCGGCGCCAATACCATCAAAATGAAAACGGGCCACCATGGTGCCAACCATCCAGTACAAGATCTAGCGACTGGCACAGTGATGATCACCAGTCAAAACCATGGCTTTGCGGTTGATGAAGACACGCTACCAGAAAACGTTAAGTCAACGCATCGCTCATTATTCGATGGTACTAACCAAGGCATCGAGCTGACCAACAAGCCAGTATTTAGCTTCCAAGGTCACCCAGAGGCCAGCCCTGGCCCGCATGATTGTGGTCCGCTATTTGATAAGTTTGCTGAGATGATGGAAGCGGCTAAAACTGCTCAAGCTTAACGATTCATTATAACTTGATAATAAGTCAATGCTTGAATCGCTAAAAGCGGTTTGAGCAGTACTGTAACAACGCATTGTAAGTATAAAACGCCATAAGCGTTATCAAAAATAAAGATTACTTAAAATATCATCAAACGAAGGTAGCTCTAACTATGCCAAAACGTACCGACATAAAAAGCATTCTTATCATTGGCGCAGGCCCCATCGTTATCGGCCAAGCGTGTGAGTTTGACTACTCAGGCGCACAGGCGTGTAAAGCACTACGCGAGGAAGGCTACCGTGTCATCTTGGTCAACTCAAACCCTGCGACCATCATGACCGACCCTGTCATGGCAGATGCGACCTATATCGAGCCGATCACGTGGCAGACGGTTGAGCAAATCATTGCCAAAGAGCGTCCTGATGCAATCTTGCCAACCATGGGCGGACAGACCGCGCTCAACTGTGCGCTAGATCTAGATAAGCATGGCGTACTGACTAAGTACGACTGCGAGCTAATTGGCGCCACCAAAGACTCAATTGAGATGGCAGAAGATCGCGACTTATTCGACAAGGCGATGAAACGTATCGGCCTTGAGTGTCCGCGCGCTGAAACGGCTGAAACGATGGAAGAAGCTTTTGCCACGCAAGAAAAGATGGGCTACCCCTGTATCATTCGTCCCTCATTCACCATGGGTGGTTCGGGCGGCGGTATCGCTTATAACCGCGATGAGTTCATCGAGATTTGTGAGCGCGGCTTTGATTTATCACCAAATCATCAGCTACTCATCGATGAGTCACTCATCGGTTGGAAAGAGTACGAGATGGAAGTGGTTCGTGACAAAAACGACAACTGCATCATTATCTGTGCCATCGAAAACTTTGACCCAATGGGCGTACATACAGGCGACTCAATCACTGTCGCACCCGCGCAGACCTTGACCGATAAAGAATACCAAATCATGCGTAATGCGTCATTAGCAGTATTGCGTGAGATCGGTGTCGAAACAGGCGGCTCAAACGTCCAGTTCGGTATCAACCCTGATACGGGACGTATGGTCGTTATCGAGATGAATCCACGCGTATCACGCTCGTCTGCCCTCGCCTCAAAAGCGACTGGCTTCCCGATTGCCAAAATCGCGGCAAAACTGGCAATCGGTTATACCCTAGATGAATTGCAAAATGACATCACAGGCGGCAAAACGCCAGCCAGCTTTGAGCCTGCACTTGATTACGTTGTCACCAAGATACCGCGTTTTAACTTTGAAAAATTCCCACAAGCGGACAACATCCTATCGACTCAGATGAAATCGGTTGGCGAAGTGATGGCGATCGGTCGTAACTTCCAAGAGTCGATGCAAAAGGCATTACGCGGTATGGAAACTGGCGCGGATGGTTTCGATGAGCAAATTGATTTATCCAAAGTCAGTGCTGAGAAGGCTCGTAGTGAGATTATCAACCGCTTAACCATTCCAACGCCTGAGCGTATCTATTACGTTGCTGATGCCTTCCGTGTCGGTATGAGCGTTGATGACGTATTTAATTACACCAAGATTGACCCATGGTTCTTGGTACAAATCGAAGACATCGTTAAGACTGAAGCGACCGTAAAATCACTCGGCTTTGGTGGCTTAAACGAAAACAACCTACGTCGCTTTAAGCGTAAAGGCTTGTCAGATTTGCGTTTGGCTAAATTGCTTGGTATCTCACAAAAGCAACTACGCAAAAAGCGTTGGGATTTAGGCGTCTATCCCGTGTATAAGCGTGTCGATACCTGTGCTGCAGAGTTTGCGACCAGCACCGCTTATATGTACTCAACCTACGATAGCGAATGTGAAGCCAACCCAACTGACAAGAAAAAAATCATGGTCATCGGTGGCGGCCCTAACCGTATCGGTCAAGGTATCGAGTTTGATTACTGCTGTGTACATGCAGCGCTTGCCATGCGTGAAGACGGCTATGAGACCATTATGGTCAACTGTAACCCAGAAACGGTTTCAACCGATTATGACACCTCCGACCGTCTGTACTTTGAGCCAATCACATTAGAAGACGTGCTAGAAATCGTCCGTATCGAAAACCCAGACGGTGTGATTGTGCAGTTCGGTGGCCAAACGCCATTGAAACTTGCGCGTGCGCTAGAATCAGCGGGCGTAAAAATCATCGGTACGAGTCCTGATGCGATCGACCGTGCTGAAGACCGTGAGCGCTTCCAGCATATGATTCAGCAGCTAAACCTTGTACAACCATCGAACGCTTTAGCAACCAGCTTAGAAGATGGCTTGGTTAAAGCAAAAGACGTGGGCTATCCATTGGTGGTACGTCCATCTTATGTGTTAGGTGGCCGCGCGATGGAAATCGTCTATAACGAAGATGAGCTAAAACATTACCTGCGCACCGCAGTACAAGCCTCAAACGAAGCGCCTGTCCTGCTTGATCGCTTCTTAGATGACGCTATCGAAGTCGATGTCGACTGCGTATGTGATGGTAATGATGTCGTCATCGGCGGTATCATGCAACATATCGAACAGGCAGGTGTCCACTCAGGTGACTCAGCATGTTCACTACCACCATATTCATTGTCTGATGAGCTATGTGATGTGATGCGCGCCCAAACCATTGCTATGGCAAAAGAGCTTGGCGTTGTCGGTCTGATGAATGTTCAGTTTGCGGTTAAAGGCGAAACCGTATATATTTTGGAGGTGAACCCACGTGCTGCACGTACCGTACCGTTTGTCTCTAAGTGTATCGGTACTTCGCTAGCTCAGGTCGCGGCTCGCTGTATGGCAGGCACCTCACTCAAGGACCAAGGCTTTACGACTGAGATTGTTCCAGCATTTTATGCGGTCAAAGAAGCGGTGTTCCCATTTGCTAAGTTCCCAGGTGTTGATCCAATCTTGAGTCCTGAGATGAAATCAACAGGCGAAGTCATGGGCGTGGGCAAAACCTTTGGCGAAGCATTTTACAAAGCCATCATCGGTAGTAATGAGCGTCTGCCGGGTCTGCCTACTGAGGGCGAGACCAAAACGGTCTTTATCTCAGTTCGTGATAGCGACAAAGGACAAATCGCCCCAATCGCCCGTCAGCTTGCAGATTTCGGTTTTAATATCGTATCAACCACTGGCACGCAGAAAGTACTGAGCGACGCTGGTATCGAAAGTCAGCAAATCAACAAGGTCACTGAAGGTCGCCCGCACATCGTTGATGCCTTGAAAAACGGCAAAATTGACCTGATTATCAATACGACCGAAGGCAAGCAGGCACAAGAGGATTCGTTCTCTATCCGCCGTAGTGCGCTACAGGGCAAGGTATTCTATGTCACGACGTTAGGCGCAGCCGATGCGGTTTGTAAATCTTATGCCATTGACTTACCGTTTGATGTCTATAAGTTACAAGATTTGCATGAGCAAGCAAAGTCTATTGACGCGGCTGAATAATTTCAGTAGATTAAGCATAACCGCTAAGCTTATATAAAAGCTTAGCCAAGACTTGTTATTGATTATTTTGTGATAATCATACGTTAAAAAAACAATATCTTGAAAGAGACAAACCTACAAAAGCATAGTGGCTGAACTGCGACTATGCTTTTTATTACGTAAGGTTCAGTGCGCTTGGTGCTAAAAGTAGAGGTGCTAACACACAACAGCCTATTTACTAACGACACCATCTGAACCCCGCTCTTTTTATATTTCATACTCATTGCAACAACACTGGCACCATCTCCTTATGAGATGGTGTGGTGTTATTGGTTTAAGGAAAAAACATGCAACGTTATCCCATGACTCCGCAAGGACATGCAGCTTTAGAAGCTGAATTAAAACAGTTAAAAAGTGTCGACCGTCCACGCATCACCGCATCGATTGCTGAAGCCCGCGAGCACGGCGATTTAAAAGAAAACGCTGAATACCACGCTGCCCGTGAGCAACAAGGCTTTTGCGAAGCGCGTATTCGTGATATCGAAGCCAAGCTTGGCGGCGCACAAATCATCGATCCTTCAACATTGCCAAAAGAAGGTCGTGTCGTGTTTGGCGTCAGCGTCATAATCGAAAACATGGACACTGAAGAAGAAAAACAGTACAAAATCGTCGGCGATGATGAAGCCGATTTCAAGGCTGGCAAAATCTCAGTTAACTCACCGATCGCTCGTGGCCTCATCGGTAAGTTTGAAGGCGATGAAGTACGTATCGAAACGCCAAAGGGCGTGGTGGAATACGAAGTGATGAAAGTTATCTACGACTAATAAGACTCACTATTTCTGGTCATCCGTAGGCGTGATGCTTTCAAGGCTGGATGAAAGGCGCTTTGAATAATAGCTCTTTAAATACTAGTTCTCTTAAATAGCAAACATGTTTGACAGTGACAGATACGGCTGGCTATTCGCTACCCAATAACATGAATATAAGCAACATTACGTATTGATAGCATTTATACCGTTTCGGTTACACAATGCAGCTTTTATACACGATTTGTTTTGGCACATAATTATTTGAGTTTTTAGTGCATCGTAATTTTTATATTAGGTGATATTACCCACATAATATCGATGTAAATTTATACTGAAGCACTTTTACTCAAAATAATGATGGTCTGATTATAGACACCGACTATCGTCAGTACTGATACCCTCGTTATTTGGCATACTTTTTGGTGTCATTTAGCGGGGGTTTTGCTTGTTTAGACGTTAATTATTGCTGTTTTACTTATTGCTGCTTTTTTTTATTGATACTGTTAAGGAGTCTATTATGACCATGAAATCTTATACACCATCAGCACTAACCACCACGGTATCTGCAATGCTCGCAGGTATGGTGCTTGCATCCTCAGCCCATGCCGATCCTGAGATTGCGATTAGCTCATCTGCTGGTGGTAGCACGACGGTAGTTGAACAATACTCTGATGGCAAAACAGCCACTATTACTGCGACACCTAACGGTATCACCATGCAAGATGGCATGCCTTATGCCGTGACAAAAGTGACGACTGTGCCGCGCTATGTCGTTCGCCAATCTCCTGTGGTTCAAGGCAGCACGACTGTCACAAGCGTACCTGTAACCAATCGAGTGACCAATAGCGTCACCAAGGTAGACGTCGTCACGGCGCCAGTTAGCACTGTGACACAAGCCCTGCCTGTCACTACCGCTACTCCATTACCTGTGATGAATGCCCCAGCGACAACCGTCATCACTAACCAGCCATCTATCCATCCATCTGTGAGCAATCAAATCACGACGACCACGTTAGATACCTTGCAATTGACCCCGACTTTTAGCACGCCGGGTGTCGTCAATGCAAACACCAAGGTCATGAAAATCATGAAGAATAGTGCTGGACGTGAAGTTGCGGTGCCTGCCAACCATATCGCCCCTGGTGATATCATTGAGTATCACACCACATACACCAACACCACGGCACAGCCAGTTAATGACATCAATGCTATGGTTTCATTGCCAAGCGGCGTCCAGCTGGTATCGTTAAATAGCCCATTACCAACGTTTGCCACCACTGGCGGCGACACTTATAAAACCATTCAGCAAGTTGGCAATACCGTTGTTGTGCAAGAAAACTACTCTGGCCTGAAATGGAACTTAGCAAATCTTAATGCCAATGGTAATCAAACCGTCGTGATACGTGCCAAGGTTCAATAAATAATGCACTCACTACAAAATACGTATCTTTAACAGTATCATGTTGCAAAGGGTCTTGAATATTCAAGGCCTTTTTTAATGTATGTCATATCGAGTAGCATGTATGCTCGCTCACAACCTCTTGATGGATACGACACTATCTGTCGTGTTATTTTTTAAATTTTCTTATAAATACAATGACTTAATACATATTTTGGTAAAATGGTTACTCGTTAATTAATTGGTAACAACCGACTTATGGCAAACATCAATTATGAAAGATTACAGGGCAAGCTCAATATCTTGGCTGACGCTGCCAAGTATGATGTCTCTTGCTCCTCCTCCGCTGGTACTCGCAAAAACCAAGGCGGCGCTCTAGGCGATGCCTCAGCAACCGGTATCTGTCACAGCTATACCGAAGATGGTCGCTGTGTCAGTCTGCTAAAAATTCTTTTGACCAACCATTGCATCTATGATTGCGCGTATTGTACTTCACGTAAAAGCAACGACACGCCGCGCGCTGCTTTTACGGTTGAAGAAGTGGTTGATTTGACCATGCAGTTTTATCGCCGCAACTATATTGAGGGGCTATTTCTCAGCTCTGGTATATTCAAAAGTGGCGACTATACGATGGAGCGACTGGTCGAAGTTGCCAAGCTCCTGCGTACTCGCGAGCGTTTTAACGGTTATATTCATCTAAAAACTATTCCTGGCGCTTCAAAAGAGCTATTGCTAGAGGCAGGACTATATGCAGACCGTCTGAGCGTCAACATCGAAATTCCGACTAAGTCAGGGCTCGCATTGCTTGCGCCTGAGAAGTCACATGATGAGCTAAAAGCACCGATGGAAACGGTTAAAGAAGAGATTATAACTATCCGTGAGAGTCGCAAAACCCACAAAAAAGCGCCTAAATTTACGCCCGCGGGTCAGACCAGTCAAATGATCGTCGGTGCAAGTAACGAGACGGATCTGCAAGTGATTCAGCTATCGAGTCACTTTTACAAAACCTACGATCTCAAGCGTGTCTATTACTCAGGTTATGTACCGATGCTCTCTGATAATCGCTTGCCAGCGATTGGGACCCCTGTGCCGATGGTGCGCGAGAACCGTCTATATCAAGCAGATTGGTTAATGCGTTTTTATGGGTTTGGTGCGCATGAAATTGTCGAGCCAGAATCGCCATTTTTGGACTTAGACTGTGACCCAAAACTGGCGTGGGCGATACGCCATCGCGAGCATTTCCCCGTCAATATTCAGACAGCGACTTATGAGATGATCGTGCGTATCCCTGGCATCGGTACCAAGACGGCCAAAAAAATCGTCAAAGCGCGCAAATTTAACCAGTTGACGCTCTATCATCTAAAAAAGATGGGAGCCGCGGTCAACCGTGCCAAGTATTTTATCGCAACCACTGGCAAAAACGAGCACCTTGCCCATTTGACACGCGATAACTTCCGTCAGTATGTACTGGCGCAAACGCAGACCAAGTTTAAAGATCAACGTAGCGGACAGCTAGCGTTGTTTTAAATTTGGCATTGTCATAAATATAAATCAATCTAGGGCGTGTTGAACATTCGCA
>NZ_DDNS01000009.1:90898-133920 GCF_002341255.1 Psychrobacter sp. UBA2514 | reverse complement strand
CAGGGGACAGGACTCTTTTTTGCAGCCTCTGTCACGCGATGCGAACAGCACGCAAGAAAAATATCCCCCAGTAGCATTTGACAATACTTACATACATTTTATGGCGAGCCAAAATACATTTCACATCGTTTCAGGATAAACCATGTCAGCACTTGTGCAAAACGACAATTATACTATCGGTCAGTTAACGCCCAGCATTGTGCTGTATGAGCCAAGCTTTGAGGGCTGGCTCAGCGCGGTGTTTTATGTCTATGCCAATCGATTGCAAGAAGACGCCTCACTCAAACTCACCGCTCAAGACTGTTATATACCCTCCTTGATTGCGCAAGCGATTAGCGTCGCAACGGATGCAGACAACGCAGAGCGCGTATTGGTTAAACTAAATAGCTTGCTTGGTCGCTCAGGTATGCGCAATATCTTGTGGGGGTTTTTATCAGAAAAGGACGATATCGGCACGACTTTATTCCGTGTGGTTAAGTATGCCATTGACTACCCTAGCCGAAATATCATGCAAGATCTTGGTCACTTGGATGTGTTAGAGCTGGTACAGACGGTCAAATCCGTCGGCCGTGAAAAACATCGCATGGAGGCCTTTGTACGTTTTGAGCACACGACCGATGATATTTATTTTGCACGGGTCGAGCCTGATTTTAATGTATTGCCACTGATTGGGGAGCATTTTCGTCAGCGTTATCAAGATCAGCACTGGGCGATTTATGATCTGACACGCGGCTACGGCATTTATTATGATAAAAGTAATAGCACGCCTACTCGTCCCGCGCCGCTACAAACCATCACCGACCTTGATGATGCGGTACTACGCAATCCTGCCAGCATTCATAGCCCTGATGAGCAGCGTTATCAAAAGTTTTGGCAAGGCTACTTTACCAACGTCAATATCAAGGAGCGCAAAAATCCCAAGCTACACAGGCAATATCTACCGCAGCGATATTGGAAATACTTAAGCGAAAAACAAGTATTGCCCAACGCTGAGCATCTACAAAAACGCCGCTAAATACATTTGAGTAGTTTTGAGCCAAGAAAATTATGCTCATATCTGCTGGAAAGCCACATATCTGACGCCATCTTTTTATCTTGATGGTTGAGTTTTATGCGCTTTTAACTGACAATAGCAGCTTGATCCTCCTAACCTGTGACCTATGTTATTATGAAAGTGATGCGCCTACTGTCGTCTTTGAAGCATGATGAATCCGAGCGCGGTATTTTTCATCTTGGGCGCGCACTGGTCAAAAACGGGCATACCTCGATCATTGTTTCTAGCGCTGATGAGAGCAATGACTTGGTCAGACGGCTCAAGCGTGATGGCAATCACTATCATCAAGTCCACATGAACAAAAAATCGTGGCTGTCATTGCTGCAAGTTTCAGCACTACGGCATTTGATTGAGAAGTATGAGCCTGATGTCATTCATGTACATTCGCGCACCCCTGCATGGATATTGCATTTAGCATTGCGCCGAGCGCGGGTCAAGCGTTTCCCAAAGCTGGTCTCGACCATGTATGGGTTTTATCCTATCAATAAATACTCTCAAGCATTGCTCAATGTCGATACAATTATAACGGTCTCTGATAGCGTCACCCAATATCTAACAAGAAGACTGCGCCGCGAGGAAGCCGATCCCAAAGTCATCACGCGTATCTACCGCGGCATTGATACTCGGCGCTATCCTTATCGGCACAATCCATCGGTCTATTGGTTGCGTCATACCTTTGCGGAATATCCTGAGCTTGAGCATAAGAAGTGGCTCGTATTTCCAACGGTCATTGGCAATGAGTATGGTCAAGAATGGCTGATTGATATCTTGGGCAATCTACAAGAGCAATTTCCCAATATTCATGTCATCATTATGGACGATGATGATAAAGATGGTGATGTCGCTCATGAAGACTTTCGTCAACGTACTCACAGTCTGGGGTTGGCTGAGCGCATTACTTATGTGGGTAGCAAGCGTAATGACATGCGTGAATGGCTCTCAGCGGCCAATATCGTTATGGCACTTGCCAATGAACCAGAATCGATCGGCATTAATGCCCTGCAAGCGATTCATTTGGGCACACCTGTCATTGGCTGGGATAAAGCCGCCTTTAGCGAAATCTTACAACCGCTCTATCCGCAAGGTTTGGTAAAAGAACACAATGCCAACTCGTTATGTAAAGCGGTGCGCAATCAATTAGAAAGTGTGACGCGACCTGAGATGACCAACAAATTCACCATGCGTGAGATGATCGAAAAGACAATCGCGGTATACCAAGGATTGTACGATACTGCGCTGGCAGAAGAACAGGCTGAGGCCGATGCGCTCGCCGTACGAAGAACCAAAAGAAGCCTTAAAAAGACCTATAAACCTGCCTTTGGTGCGGCGGTCAAACATGTCGAACCCATCCCCAAACGCCCAAAAGTCAAATTGATCAAAGAAAAAGCAAGTAAAGCGGAATCGCCAGAAATAGAAGATGAAATAAAAGTAGAAGAAACAACAAAAGTAGATATCAAATCAGAAGCACCTGACGCTGATCAAAAGTCATAAGCTGACTGCCTACCTCTATCTGTGCAGGAGCCAATCTCAGTCATGATGAGATGTATTAAGCAAAAAAATGCCATTTCCAGCAATGGAAGTGGCATTTTCAATCTGTATTAAGATGAGTATTCAGTTTAAAGTTACAGAACACGAGCCTAATAAGTCATTGGTGTATGTGCACTTTGAAAAAATCTCTCCGCAGCATCAAGTAGTGGGAGTACGCATAAAAGAGATTGTCTATGGCGGCGGTAATATTCATTGTATTACAATGAACCATAATAAATCGCACTTATTAGCAAATGAAAGCATAGCAGTAACTGAAAATATAAGCATAAACACAAAAATGGATTTTAAACCCAAAAACACGCTAAAAATAAGGAAAAAGTATGAGCGATTATCAAATCAACAATCCAGCCACTGGCGAACTAGAAGCCACTTACCCTACCGCCACTGAACAAGACATCCAGCAAGTCATCGAGCAGGCTGACAACGCCTATCAAGACTGGCGTCAGGTTTCACTAAGCGAGCGCAGTGCACTACTGCATAAAATTGCCGATAGCTATCTGGAACGTCAAGACGAGCTGGCTCGTATCGTGACGGGTGAGATGGGTAAACCCGTTGCACAAGCCAAGGGTGAAATCGGTCTGGTCGCTGAGATCTATCGTTACTATGCAGACAATGCTGAGCAGCTACTCGCGCCGAATACCATTGACGTTGACTCAGGATCAGCTTCGGTAGAAAAACGTCCTGTTGGCGTTCTACTCGGTATCATGCCGTGGAATTATCCGCATTATCAAGTGGCACGTTTTGTCGCGCCAAACTTTATGGCAGGTAATACTATTATCTTAAAGCACGCGCCTCAATGCCCTAAGACTGCAGAAGTTATCGCTGATATGTTCAAAGAGGTCGGCGTACCTGAAGGTGTTTATAACAATATCTTTGCCACCAACGAGCAGGCAGCGACTATTATTCATGACAAGCGTGTACAAGGTATCTCACTCACTGGCTCTGAGCGCGCTGGACAAGCCGTTGCCAAAGAAGCAGGCGGCGCACTCAAAAAAGTCGTGTTGGAGCTTGGCGGCTCCGATGCCTTTATCGTTGCAGCAGATGCCGATATCAAACAAGCGATAAAAGGCGCGATCTCTGGTCGTTTTGGTAATGCCGGCCAAGCCTGTAACGCCGCCAAACGCCTAATCGTGCTTGAGTCTGTCTATGACAAGTTCGTTGAGGGCTTTACTGATGCTGTACGTGGTATGACATTGGCCAATCCTCTTGATGAAAAAACCTTTATCGGCCCAATGTCTTCAAAGGCTGCCGCGGTCAATCTGCAAGCGCAGTTAGATAGTGCCGTTGAAGCAGGCGCGACGGTCCTAGTAGAAGGTGGACTGGTCAAAGATAAGCCTGGTGCATGGTTCAAACCTGCGGTACTAACAGATGTCACTGAATCAATGGATGTCTACCGTGAAGAGTTGTTTGGTCCTGTCGCTGTCGTCTACAAGGCTCGTGATGTCGATCACGCTATCAAGATTGCTAATGATGTGCCTTTTGGTCTTGGTGCTTCTATCCAAACGCAAGATGCTGCCCTAGCTGCTGATATTGCTGATAAATTAGAAGTGGGCATGGTCACTATCAACGCGCCGTCTGGTACCGAAGCCAATACCCCATTTGGCGGCGTTAAACGTTCAGGATTTGGTCGCGAGCTTGGTACGCTTGGTATCACTGAGTTCTTAAACTATAAGCTTATCCGTGATAAGTCTTAATCGTATAAGCACTTGATTGTATGCACTAAAAAAGCCTAACGTTTGACGTTAGGCTTTTTAAGGTAGTTAACTGTCTAAAATGAGACTATTATTTATATGGATTTTCTTTTAACCATTGTTGATTAATGATTTTGAGCTCATGCAGCTCATGATCCATAATCTCTTTACTCTTACCAGGGTTTTTCATTGACGCATAGCCATACATTGCGCCGCCAAGAACCGTCCAGCCAAGGAAAATCCACCACTCGATAGGAACCAATGCCGACGGCATACCTGGCAGATAAAGCGCCAACATACCAAGGCTGAGTACGATTGTGATGACACCAACCAATTTACCTGCTGGTACTCTAAATGGACGTATCATATTAGGCTCACGGTAGCGTAGCACTAAAAATGACAATGCAACACAAGTATAAGCGATAACGATACCAAAGCCGCCCGCATCAACAATCCACACGAGCATTTTGCGACCAAATAATGGCGCTAGTGTTGCAAGGCCACCGATCAACAAGATCGCATTGACCGGGGTGTTGTATTTAGGGTGTAGCTTGCACAAGAACTGTGGCAACATGTGCGTTTTACCCATGGCGTACAATAAGCGACTGCCACCAATAAGAAACGCGTTCCAGCTTGATAAAATACCCAGTACACCGCCGATAACCAGCAGCGTACCTGCCCATTTACCATTCCAAGCGTTGGTCATCGCATCAGCAGTCGCCAATGTTGAATCTTGTGCTTGCAATAGCGGCAGGGTTTTGCCCACACTCCAAGCGACAGCCACGTACCAAAGCACGGCAATGATAATAGAGACAATCAAAAATTTGCCGATATTTGGACGCGTTAGGTTGATTTCTTCTGCGGCTTGTGGAATCACATCGAAGCCCACGAATAAAAACGGTACCATCACCATCACCGTCATGATACCGCCCATACCACCGATAAAGTTTGGTGCTTGTACTGAGTTGGAGGTTTCAGGATTGAATAATAACGCACCAACGAGTAGTAAGATACCGACGCAGAAAATACCGACGACGGCCAACTTTTGGAACCACGCACTGACTTCCATACCGCGTATATTGAGCCAGGTGACAATGATGGAGCCAAGCATACCGACAGCTACCCACGTGGCATAAACATCCCAGCCTGCGACATTCCAAAGATAGCCTTGACTATAATTGGGAATGACATATTCGACAACGGTTGGCAGTGCCACCGCCTCAAAAGCAACGACGGAAAAATAACCAAATAAAATACTCCATGAGCAGATAAAGGATATATTTACCCCCAGTGCACGGTGTGTATACGTGTGCTCGCCTCCTGTGATAGGCATAGATGCCGCCAATTCAGCATAGGTCACGCCAATCAAAACCACCACAAGACCGCCAATTAAGAATGCACTGATTGCGCCCCAGATGCCTGCCGAGATAATCCAACCACCCGCCAGCACGACCCAGCCCCAACCAACCATCGCACCGAATGCCAGCGCAATGATATCGAACACACCTAACGTTTTCTTTAATTCAGACATAACCTACTCCTTGTCTGTGTGTCATCCGTGTGAACCTTTTATGGTTACACTATTTCTATTTAATGGAGTAATACCCATCATATTTACTGTATATCGTTTCCGCCAAAGAAAGCCGATTGCTCGTTGTTTGATATTCACATAGCAAAAACGGCGCCTTGACTTGCAAGGCGCCGTTTAAAATCACACTCCATGTGAGTGTCATAAGGGCAACCTTGCCGTTATCTTCACTATAACTTTTCAATCAAAATCAATGTTTGATTAGAAGCGATCCATCGCTAAATTTTATGACACTCGATAACTATTAAGCTGCAAGGATATCTTTAATGATATCAAGACCTTCTTGTAGCACCTCGTCTTCAACTGTTAATGGCACCATCACACGAATAGCATTGCCATACATACCACAAGACGCTAGTAGCAAGCCTTGCTCAAATGCTTTTGCTTTTAGGTTGGCTGCTGCTGCTGCATCAGGTTTGCCTTCGCTATCAATCAATTCAAACGCTAGCATCGCGCCTTTATGACGGATATGACCGATGCTGCTTAGGTTCAAGCCTTTTAAGAACGACGCGATGGTATCGCCAATCTCGATACTACGCTCCAGTAAGTTTTCTTCTTCGATCACTTCCATGACAGCAAGCGCAGCCACACAGGCGAGCGGGTTACCAGAGTAAGTGCCACCTAAGCCGCCGACTTGCGGCGCATCCATGATATCAGCACGGCCGATGACCGCAGAGATAGGATAACCACCCGCCAAGCTTTTCGCGGCAGTCATCAAATCAGGCTCGACGCCTAACTGTTCAGTGGCGAACAACGTACCTGTACGAGCAAAACCACACTGTACTTCGTCAAAAATAAGCACGATGCCATGCTCATCACAGATCTCGCGTAGTGCTTTGGCAAATGATGGCGTTACCTGATGGAAACCGCCCTCGCCTTGGACTGGCTCAACAATCATCGCTGCCACTTCACTCGGATCGATGTCTGCTTGGAAGATCATATCAAGGCTATGTAGCGCTTGTTCTTCGGTCACATTCAACTCTTCTGCAGGGAACAATGCATGGAACACAGGTCCTGGCATTGGGCCGAAGTTCTTTTTGTATGGCAGTACTTTACCAGTCAGGCTCATGCACATCATGGTGCGACCATGCCAGCCACCAACAAAAGAGATCACACCTGGACGCCCCGTTTTAGCACGTGCAATCTTGATGCAGTTTTCGACCGCTTCTGCGCCAGTAGTCAAAAAGAACGCTTTTTTATCACCGCTGATCGGTGCTTTTTCACACAGCTTTTCTGCCAAATCCACATAGCACTCATAGTTGATCATTTGCGCCGCAGTGTGCGTAAATTTGTCGAGCTGCTCATGCACACGCTGGGTGATTTTTGGATGGCTATGACCGGTGTTCAATACTGAGATACCACCGACAAAGTCGATATAACGCTTGCCTTCAATGTCCCAAATCTCTGAGTTCTTTGCTTTTTCTGCAAAGATAGGAAAGGCAACCCCAAGTCCTGTTGGTAAAACAGCTTTGCGGCGCTCAAGTAATGACTGATTGGTAGTCATGGGAATGTCCTTTTCTGTGTTCGTAACATAAATGCCATCTAGTGATTGGCGGTTCAGTTGATACCTTTTAGATATCGAGGGATGTTTGTTTAAGATAAAACACCATTCGACATCTAAAATGTTTCGTTAAGTTTTTTGTTAAACGAATGTTCTGCTAAATGCTAGCCGAGTTATTTATTAGCTGATGTCAGAACACCAGTATTTAGTCGTAATATAGTCTTCGATACCATATTTTGAACCTTCACGACCAAAACCAGACTGTTTTACGCCGCCAAATGGGGCAACTTCTGTAGAAATCAAACCCGTGTTATGGCCGATCATGCCGTACTCTAACCCTTCAGTGACGCGCCATGAGCGTGCATAGTCACTACTATAGAAGTAAGCGGCCAAGCCATAAATGGTATCGTTGGCAGCACGAATCACTTCTGCTTCGTCTTTGAAGGTAAATATGGTCGCAATTGGTCCAAAGATTTCTTCAGAGGCGATATCCATATCACTGCTGATATCGGTAATAACGGTTGGGTTATACGTCAGCTCTGAGGCGTCATTGACACTACCGCCCGTGACCAATTTGGCACCCTTATCTAAGGCGTCTTTTAGCAGGGCTTGAACTTTATCTAACGCTTTTTTGTTGATAAGCGGTCCAATATCGACGCCTTCTTCTAAGCCGTTACCTACTTTTAGTTCAGCGACTTTTTTGACAAAGACGTCTAGGAACTTATCTTTGATGCTGTCTTGCACGTAGACACGGTTGGCGCACACACAGGTCTGACCCGCATTGCGATATTTGGAAGCGATAAGGCCTGCCGCCGCTTTCTCAAGATCAGCATCATCAAAAACGATAAATGGCGCGTTGCCACCCAGCTCGAGTGATAGCTTTTTAATAGTCGGCGCGCATTGTGCCATTAGCGTACGACCGACTTCTGTAGAGCCTGTGAACGACAGCTTATGAATACGTGCATCGCCTGTTAGGATTTCACCAATGGTTGATGATTTGCCCGTTACAATCTGGAGCACGCCTGCAGGAATACCCGCTTGCTCTGCCAAAGCGCCCAATGCTAATGCTGAGAATGGCGTTTCGGTGGCTGGTTTGACGATAATTGTACAGCCTGCTGCCATCGCTGGAGCGACTTTGCGCGTGATCATCGCCGCTGGAAAGTTCCAAGGGGTGATGGCGGCACAAACACCGACGGGCTGCTTGAGCACGACGTGACGTAATTGCGTACTATTGGCAGGAATGACATCACCGTAAACGCGCTTGCCTTCTTCGGCGAACCAGCGAATAAAGCTATTGGCATAACCGATTTCGCCGCGTGACTCAGTAAGCGGCTTGCCTTGCTCAGCGGTCATGATGATCGCAAGATCTTCTTTATTGGCATCAATGAGATCCGCCCACTTTTGCAACAGCTCTGCACGCTCTTTAGCCGTTTTTGCCGCCCAAGCAACTTGCGCTTCATGAGCATAGGCAACGGCGTCATTGACATCATCGGTCGTGAGGCTAGGCACGGTACCGATAAGCTCGTCGTTGAATGGGTTATTGACTTCAAGTACCGCCTCGTCACTGGCAGCATACCAGCCGTCTTTGATAAAACAAGATTGTTTGAGTAGGTCTGGATTGGATAACTGTAGCGTATTTGACATGTTAACGCTCCTTCCTTGTCATATAGGTATGTTTATAAGAGTGGATATAATAGTAGTCATGAGATAATGATTGATAATTGTTTTTTTGTTCAATATACTGAACACGTATTCTATATACGAGACATCATTATAAGAACGATATGTCGTGATTTGCAACCCTTAATCGCATTATTTTGATAATTATCTTGTGCTTTTTCATTTTATTTTACTTTTATAGGTTACTTATGAGCTCGACTGCCGTACCTGCCTTAGACAAAACCTTTCAGATTTTGGACTTGATTACCGATAGCGCCCAGCCGCTGACAGCCGCTCATATTGCCAAAGAATTGGGGCTTCCTCGCAGCTCTACGCATAATATTTTGCAGAGCCTACTGTCCAAGCACGTCATTTATAAAGATCCTGAAAGCCGCTTTTATTTGGGCTCATATCTAATGTATTGGGCGGGAAAGTACGAGCAGCAGCAAGGCGTTGTACGATTGTTTAAGGATTTGATCGTGCAGTATCCGGTGCTACTGCAACACACGGTGACGTTGTCAAAACTGGATTTGGGAGAAGTGGTGTTTTTGGCCTGCCATGAATCACCTGCCCCGCTTGGTTTTACCTTTCGTGCAGGCGTGCGCGTGCCTGCGGTATTTTCGGCGACAGGCAAAGCCATGCTATCCACATTGTCGATGGATAGCATAAAGTCACTGTATAAAGAAAAGTTCCCCACACCCATGACCCAACATGGCGTCAAAAACTTTGCGGATTTATCCACTGAGCTTGCGGTGATTCAGGAAAGTCGAGTGTCGCTCGATAATGGGCAGTTGCGTGATGGGATGTACTGCTTGGGCACGTATATTCGTAATGCATCCGGCACGGCGGTCGCTGGCATGGCAGTGAGTTTTCTGCAAGGAGAGTATGAGTCCAAACGGGCTGAGGTCAGTGCGGTATTGATTGAATTGGCCGAACAGATTGAGCGGCATTTGGGCTTTATAGCTGACTCATAATTGATTGCTTATGTGACGTAGTTGCAAGATTCATTATCATGAACGGCTAATATGGGCGCGATACCGATATCGGTGACAGCGGTAACCTCTAAACCCAATGCTGCTGGTTCTTTTAACAATTCCACCATACGCTCTGGTATCTCCAGCGGCTCAAACATCTTGCCATAAGAAAAATAGGGCAACGGTCTATACAGACTTAGGTTTTCATGGCTATATATTTTCATGCTTAACATTCCTTGTTTTACACTACTTGGTTTAGCTTGTTTTGTTTAAAAATTCCATTTTTTAGTATTTATCACTGTAAAGATACTGTGGCAAGCATTGAACTAAACAATGCCGTCCGCCTTTAGCTTGGCGATTATCTCGCTGTCGTAGCCTAAATCAGCAAGCGTACTATCGGTATGCTCGCTCAAACGCGGTGGCGGTGTGCGATAGCTGACAGGGGATGCCGATAATTTGATGGGATTGCCAAGGGCGCGAACGGGGCTGCCTTGCTGAGCGAAACTCACGATCATTTCTCGCGCTTGTGCTTGCGGCATCGCCAAAGCTTCGGCGACGTTGTGAATCGCACCGCAAGGTACGCCGACCTGATCCAAAGCTGCAAGCCAGTAAGCCCGAGGCTGTTTGGCAAATATTTTAGTCAGCTCAGCACAAAGCAGCCCACGATTGGCAACGCGATTAGGATTGGTCGCAAAACGCGTATCAAGATGCCAATCAACTGACAATACGTTGCACAGTTTGGCAAATTGATGATCATTACCGCACGCTAAAATAAAGTGCGCCTCCCCTTTAGCCGCAAATACTTGATAAGGCACAATGTTGGGATGCTGATTGCCCAGTCTTGGTGGAATCTTATCTGAAGCCAAATGATTCATGCCGACATTGGCCAGCATAGACAGCGCACTGTCTAAGAGTGCGACATCGACATGTTGACCGACGCCAGTATGTTGACGCGCCAATAGCGCCGCTTGGATACCAATCGTCAGCTGTAAACCTGCAAATAAATCAATCACTGCGACGCCAACTTTGTGTGGTTCGCCATCACTTGGTCCTGTGATACTCATCAACCCTGACAACCCTTGAATAATATAATCATAACCGGGACGCTTGGCATCTGGTCCTGTCTGCCCAAACCCTGTCAAAGACGCATAAATCAGGCGCGGATTGTCTTGCTTGAGGCTGTCGTAATCTAAACCGTATTTTTTGAGACCACCGACTTTGAAATTCTCTACCAAAATATCACTGTCAGCGATGAGCTGTTTGATTATGGTCTGCCCTGCTGGCGTGGTGATGTCTACCGTGAGTGATTTTTTGTTACGATTGATGGTAGCGTAATAAGCGGAGGTGTCATCGCTGAAGGTTGGCGGTGCCCAGTGGCGCGTCTCATCACCGATATGTGGACGCTCAACTTTGATGACGTCTGCGCCCAGATCGGCGAGCACTTGCGTACAAGAAGGACCTGCCAACACTCTTGATAAATCGAGGACCTTGATACCATGCAATGCACCTTTTGGTATATCCATCATATCAGTTATATCTGCCATGAAACCCCCTTACCCTGTGGCGTATTCTTCGATTTTCTGATTAGAAAATTGCTATTCATCATTTAGTTTTTTGCGTTGTTTAATGACACACTGTTAAATAAATGGTGAGTAACAACTGAAAAACGTACGCCACTGTCGATACTCTTTTTGATAAAAAGCCAAGCAGCAACGTACGTCATGAAGTACCACTTTGTTAAATTTTCTTAGCTAAAAATACTTAAAAGAACGCCTGAATGCCTGTCTGTGCACGGCCTAAGATAAGCGCATGAATATCATGCGTGCCCTCGTAAGTATTGACGGCTTCCAAGTTCATCACGTGACGGATGATGTGGAACTCATCAGAGATGCCATTACCACCATGCATATCGCGGGCAATACGAGCGATATCGAGCGCTTTACCGCAGTTGTTACGCTTAATCATGGAGATCATCTCAGGTGCAGCGTTGTCTTCATCCATCAAACGACCGACACGTAGCGCGGCCTGTAGACCTAAGCTGATTTCGGTTTGCATATTGGCAAGCTTTAACTGCACCAGTTGGGTGGCGGCAAGCGGACGACCAAACTGCTTGCGATCTAGCGTGTATTGACGCGCCGCTTTCCAGCAAAACTCTGCCGCGCCCATACTGCCCCAAGCGATACCATAACGCGCTTTATTCAAGCAGCCAAACGGCCCTTTTAGACCGCGGATATCTGGGAAAGCATTGGCTTCAGGAACGAACACTTTGTCCATGACGATCTCACCGGTGACCGAGGCGCGTAGTGAGAACTTGCCTTCGATTTTCGGCGCAGATAGGCCTTTCATGCCTTTTTCTAAGACAAAACCACGAATCTCGCCTGCATCATCTTTTGCCCAGACCACAAACACATCCGCGATAGGACTGTTGGTAATCCACATTTTATTACCCGTCAGCTCATAACCACCATCAACGGCGCGCGCACGTGTCGACATTGAGGCAGGATCAGATCCCGAATCAGGCTCAGTTAAACCAAAGCAGCCGACGTACTCACCTGTGGCAAGTTTTGGCAAATACTTTTCTCTTTGCTTTTCAGTGCCATACGCCCAGATCGGATGCATCACAAGGCTTGACTGCACACTCATCGCTGAGCGGTAGCCTGAGTCGACCGCTTCCACTTCCTTGGCAATCAGACCATAAGCCACACTCGATAGACCTGCGCAGCCGTAGCCCTCGATGGTCACGCCAAGCAGACCCATCTCACCCATTTGACGCATGATATTACGATCAAAATGCTCATTACGGTTGGCATTGATAATACCGGGCATCAATTCCTTTTGAAAAAATTGACGGGCGCTGTCGGTGACCATGCGCTCTTCTTCAGTAAGCTGGTCGCGTAATAAGAAAGGATCTTCCCAATCAAAGCGTGGGCTAGTCGATGTTGCCATGTGTCTCTCCTTGATATCAGTCATCCTGACTGACGAATAGTGGTTGATACCTCATTTGGTTTAACAAGTTATTGACTTTGTTATTCCGCTGTGCGAAACTTTGTTTCATAATATAAAACTATTTAAACAAACTTTTGCCATCCTGTAAACCTTTATTAAAAAATAGGCATCAAAAGAGATAATCATTAAGAGAAATGGAGATAAAATGACAACATCTACATCGGCAGCTACCTCACTACTCGGACGAATGGATCACCTGATGGGTCAAAGCAAGGAAGAGAACGATCGACAGTTTGTGACGGCACTAGGTCGTGGATTGGTTATACTGGCTGCCTTTGAACACCATGAGCGCCTTACCCATCAGCAACTATGTCAGATGACCAAACTGCCAAAAGCGACCATTAGTCGCCTGATTCATACCTTGACCACGCTTGGGTTTTTGCGTACTAATGAGCACGGACAGTATCAACTGGGCAGCAGTGCAGTACGCCTAAGCGCGACCGCATGGGGTCGTCATGACATGGTGGCCTATGCTGAGCCACTATTACGGCAGTTCGCTAGCGAAAATGAGGTATCGGTAAATCTAGCGACCGAAGTTGAAGGAGAGATGCGCTATCACGCCTGCTGTCGTAGTCCTGCACGCCTATCGGTCAACTTGCAGGTTGGCTCAGCGGTGCCGGTGGCACGTACTGCCATTGGACGGGCTTTTTATGCAGTAAGCTCTCAAGCGAGAAAGGCAATGATTATTAGCAATTTGAAAGAGAATTTATCTGATGAAGATTACATTCACGCACAGTCAGCGCTCACTCAAGCAGCCCAGCACTATGAGCAGTACGGCTATACCGTCTCTGATGGGGAGTTCTCTACTGATATCTTGGCAGTCGCGGTTGGCGTCTATGATGTCGCGACTGGGCAATACGCCTATTCGCTTAATGCCAGTGTACCAAGTGCCAACTGGGAAGCGGACGACTATGCGGCAATCATAGTGCCAAAATTGCAGGCATTGGCGGAGCGGATTGGCGGTGGTGATGCGTAAAAGTAAGCGACTGTCACTTCAAGTTTCATCACCATTATAAATGGCTATAAACAGCACGCGCAGTTGCGTTTGGTTTTTGGCATTTGACCGATACCAGGGTTAAAAGTATTGGTAGGATCTAGGCGCTCATAAAATTGCTGCAAGTCAGGTTCGGCTTCATATAAGTGGCCGACATTATGCTCAGCAGGGTATTTGGCACCGCGCTTGTTTAATAGCTCAAGCATCATCTTTTTGACCTGCTTGGCATCACTGCCCTTTTTTAAAATATAATCTTGATGAAACACATAACAAAAAAAGTGACCGTAATACAGCTTTTTTTCTAAGTGCTGAGTGATGCTCTCAGGCAAATTTTCCAGCCAATCAAGCGTGTTACGCGGGATAGCAATATCGAGCGCCAGTATCTCTCCGGCGGTCTCTTCATGCATGACTTCATAACGTATGGCGGCCCCTGCAGCAGCAAAGCGATGCAAAAAGGCGCTGTCTGACTCAGCTTGCGTGCAGGTAAAATAACTGCCCGTTTCTGAATCTGCAAAAAACGACTCTAAAAAAGACTGCGCCTCATAGATGCCATCATCGCTCATTTTGATAATCAGGTGATGCTCATACTGGTTGCGGTACTCAAGCATGCGCTTGGGCAAATGCTGCGGCAATACTTGGGCGATCATTTGCATGACTTTATCGGTCAAATGATTGGGCACCCATGACCATTTACTCAGTTTGGCATCAATACTGCCTTTGATAGAAAACAGCTTGGGCAAAGCATTGGTGCCCAGATGCTTGATGCTCAAAAAGGTGTCTTTGCCGTACTTGGCAGACACATCAAATATATCGCGGTGCATATATTCGCCCACTTCAGGCATATTTTTAAACGTTGACAACACTTGCCGTCTTAGCTCGGCAAGCTCGCGCACGCTGTTGCTACCGATATAAAAGGTCTGCTCCGCTTTCGCTGTCGGATATGTGTCCAGACGCACCGCAAATACCGCAATCTTGCCTGCACAGCCACTGGCTTCATACAGCCTGCGCTTATCCGCATTAAAGCGGCTCGGCGTGTCGGCATTGACATCCTGTATTCGGGCGACATACTCTTTGTCTGAGGCCAGTTTGTTGCTTTGAGATAACTGTGACTTGTCAAAATAGCCCTTTTGTAAATTGGTGAGGATTTCTTCAGGCGTATCACCCAAATCGACCTCTAAATGATTCACCAGTACCAGCTGACCGTGTTCATTAATCTGAGCAAACAGCGACAGCTCTGTGTAAGCAGGGCCTCGTTTGACCAGCGCGCCGCCTGAATTATTGGAAACACCGCCGACGATTGACGCGCCCAAAGTCGATGAGCCAATCACCGAGTGCGGCGCTCGATTAACCGCTTTTAACTCGTTCTGCAATTGATGCAAAGTCGTACCCGGTAGGCTGATAATTTGCTCATTATCATTGATCAAATACAGCTTATTTATCGCCAGCGTATTGATGACCACCACGGGTCTATCGTAGTCATCACCGCTGGGCGTTGAGCCTTCTGTCAGACCTGTTTTGGCCGCCTGCATAATGATAATACAGTTGCCCTCAACACACACTTCCAGACATTGCCAAATCTCAAGCAGCGTTTGCGGAAACAACACTGCCAGCGCGCTACCGCCGCCTGAGCGCCAGCCCATGCGGTAGTGCTCATTTTTTGCTGGATCTGCCTGTATATTGGCAGCGCCCAGTATTTTGGTCAATTTAACCAACACCTGATCTGATGGTAGCTGGCTTGTATAGGAGGCGGTCGATCGATAACGGTTCATTACTTGCTCTTTTTTTTACTGTGCATTCATAAGGTTAGCGGTCCTTGAACGCCAAAGAGATAAATGGCTGCCATAACGATGATGCCACTGAACAACACATAATAGATGGTTGGTAAGATGGTGCGTCTCAGCGTCGCGCCCTCCATCCCAAGCAGCCCAACGGTTGCTGATGCGGCCACCACATTGTGAATGGCAATCATGTTACCCGCCGCGGCGCCAACCGCTTGTGCTGCGATGATGAGTGAGGGCGAGATGTGCAAGCTCATGGCCGCTTCATACTGGAACTGACTAAACATCATGTTTGACACGGTATTCGAGCCTGCGATAAACGCACCTAGGGCACCGATGGTTGAGCTGATCAGCGGAAAGGCGCTGCCAAACGTGCCTGCAAACAACTCAGCACTGGCAACTGGCATACTCGCGACATCGGATAGATTGACCCCAGAGTTGATAAAAATCCGAACCATAGGGATGGTAAAAATAAGCACAAACCCAGCGCTTAAGACGGTTTTGCTTGATTCGCTCAAAGCATCACCCAGCGCACGCGTTGGATTTTTAGTTTGCACAAAAGCTGCAATTAAGGCGCTGATTAACAACAGGCCGCCGGGCAAGTATAAAGGACTAAAACCTGCACTGATATCGGCCTCGCCCAAAATCGTATTAAAGTCTAGCGTGGCGCTGCTGAGCAAGTCCTTAAAGTCAGCAAACATTCTCGAACACACCAGTAACAGCGCCACTAGCAAGTAAGGAAACCATGCCATCAGCGTAGACATGGTCTTGCCTGCTGGGGTGGCCACATCTTCTTTGCTGACCACCAGTTTACCCATCCAATCGCTTGGCCAGCTGCTTTTGGCTTCAAAGTCCCACGTGGTCTTTGGTACCAAAAATCCTTTTTTAGCCGCCTGAATGACAATCGCCACACTGACCAGTCCACCAATCAACGATGGAAATTCAGGACCCAAGAAAATACCCGTTAAAGTGTAAGGTACAGTGAAGGCCAACCCTGCAAAGATGGCAAAGGGCCAAATGGCTAAGCCTTCTTTCCAGCTTTTATTTTTACCAAAAAAGCGGGTGAGCATCATCACCATCAGCAGCGGCATAAACGTCCCAATCACACCGTGAATGATCGCCACTTGGGTGGTAATCAGTTGTAAAAATTCTTCCCATTGCATGCCTTCTTGCGCCAGCAGCGCACTGATGGCCACGGTATCTAGACCCTTATTCACCCCAATGACAATCGGCGTACCGACCGCCCCGAACGATACGGGCGTGCTTTGGATCATCATCCCCATAAGCACCGCACCCAATGCAGGGAACCCTATCGCGACCAGCAGCGGTGCCGCAATTGCAGCCGGTGTGCCAAAGCCCGATGCACCTTCCAAAAACGTACCAAAACACCATGCAATGATGATGGCTTGCACTCGGCGGTCAGGCGATACGTTGATAAAACCTGCGCGAATCACTGCAATAGCGCCCGTGTGTTTTAGAGTATTTAATAAGAACAGGGCACCAAATACGATCCACAATACCGATATCGTAATCACAGTCCCTTGAAGAATAGAGGACGACACGCGGTTAAACGTCATGTCCCAAATAAAAAGTGCGAGCGCGGCAGTCACCGCCAAAATGATCGGCATGGTTTTTTTGGCCGACCATTGTAGACCAATAAGAAATATGCCACTGAGTATGATTGGCAATAGGGCAAGTAGCCCATAGACAGTCTGATTCAAAATTTCCTCTCCCTGTTATCGTCTGTGCATCCTTGAACACCACTCTTAAACGCCGCCCTTAAACACAGTCCTTACATACAGACACTCAATCGCTCAGATCAACAGCCTCATTGTGCTTAGGGTAGAATTCACACACTCTAATTCTACGCTTTACAAGTGCAAAGATAAACGGCATGATCAGACAAGGTTATTTTCCTTTTTTGCTATAATACGAAATATATTACCCTGATTAGAGAATCGGTATGATTAAAGCTGATGACATGGTTTTGTTTGTTTTGGTGGTCGATGAAGGCTCTTTTTCCAAAGTTGCTGACAAACTGGCGCTGACCAATTCTGTAGTGAGCAAACGTATCGCGCGCCTAGAAGCCAACTTAAATGCACAATTGCTCTACCGAACCACCCGAAAACTCAGCTTGACCGATGCCGGCCGAACGCTGTATCACAAAGCCAAATTGGCTCAGCTTGCCATTCAAGAAGCGGAAAATACTGTCATCGGCTATGGCGAAAACATGAAAGGCCATATCCGCGTCACCGCCCCTGTGGTCTCTTCTGACTTACTACTCAGCACGGCTATCGCTGAATTTTGTAAAAAATATCCTGAGATAACCGTAGAGCTATACATCACCAACCGTTTGATTGATTTGGTCGAAGATGGCTTTGATTTGGCCATCCGAACGGCGGAGCTTGAAGACTCCTCCTTGATTGTCAAACGCCTGATAGACAGTCAATGGGTGATTTGCGCCACCCAAAATTACCTCAACAAATATGGTACGCCGCAAACCCCCGCCCAACTGCAAAATCATGATTGCCTCATCTATAAATTTGACAATACCAGTAGCGACTTGTGGCCGTTATATGAGGATGGTGCTGAGCTGCTGCTGCCCGTCAGTGGCCGCTTCCATAGCAATCATTTAAGCGCGATCAAACATGCTGCGCTGAGTGATTTGGGCATTGCTTTTTTGCCGCAAGCACTAGTGTATAAAGCCTTTCAGCGCCAGACTTTAACCCAAATTTTGCAAGATTTTACCCGCAAGCGTATGGGGATGTTTGCGGTGTATCCCAAATCAAAACAGCCCGATCAAAAGCTCAAATTATTGGTTGCTTATTTGCAAGACGCGCTAAAAGACAAAGAAGCCTACTACTGCTAAAGCACTAGTTTTATAAGCCGCCTCACACCCAACTGTTTTATCAGACATAAAAAAGCCACCTGTTTGGGTGGCTTGTTTGATGTTTCTTTTTGGGCGTTATGAGTCGGTGTTTTGCGCAATGATTTGCTGCGCTAATGTGCGTAAGTCATCCGCCATATAATCGGGCGTTGGTACGTGGTTGGCGGGCAATAACGCATTGTGCGGACGCAATAAAAACGCGCCCTGACAGCCTGCTGCCTGCGCGCCTATCGTGTCCCACAGATGGCAAGCGACCAAACACAGCTCGGATGTGGACACGGACAGTGCCTCGGCGACCAGATTGTAAGTCGCGGGTGCGGGTTTAAACTGACGCACCGCCTCAACATGAAATGAGCGCTCAAAAAAGTCGCTCAGCCCCGCCTTGTCTAGCGGTGTCGGTGACTCGCTGGATTCTGAATTGGTCAAGGTCACCAGTCGAAAGCCTGCCTCCTTAAGCAGCGTCAGCGCAGGCACGACATCGGCATACGCTGGCATCTTGCCCATGCGCGTCTTTAGCTCGTCAATATCAGCATCGGCAATCTCAACGCCATGAATATCAGCAACCATCCGCAGCGCGCTAACCCCAATCTCACCAAACGGCGTATACAGTCCTGATAAGGTCAAGGTCTGCGAGTACAGCACCAGCTGGGCGAACCATTCGCGCAGTATGCTGCCATCATTAAAAAGGCGGCTAAATAAAGGCGTAAGGGTGCTGATATCGAGCAAGGTTTCATTGACATCAAAGACGAGAATCGGGCGGGTGTCGGTGGGCATGCGTTTTCCTATTATTATTGTTATTGTGGTTTTGGGTTAGGTTAGCATGGATGATGCCTACGTGTTTGTAGCGTTTACACACACCGCATCATGCCCGACAAAATATGTATGATGGTCCGCCACTTCTATGTTGTAGACGTGGTCCTCATAAGGGTTAGGGCATATATCGTTATAGCGTCGCATCTGCTCGTGAATACTACCCTCTAACAATCCTGTTGCATTACCATATCTTTCAATGTTATTAAGAACTATCTTATGTCTACCTAAGTTAATTATCTTATTTTCTCTTACTATTTTACCCTCATACACTAAAGGTGAGTTTGCAAACTCAATAAAGCTTTCAGAGGAGTGTGTATATAAACCACCCATGTCTTGATCTAGTCTAGTATTTAAAGTTTTATAAAGATCAGGGTCTATAATAAAGGGTGCCTTTTCATTAATAAGCAACTTGGCATCGGAAGTTTGCATATTGACGGTTTTGATCTCTTCTTTGAACGCTTCTTCTGTATTGGCTAAACTGACAAACTGGTAGCCATCATCCGTAAATCTCACAAACTGAACCAGACCGTCTGTCTCCCATAAGTCATGTTCCTCAATACTTTGAGTATAAGCTGTACCTTCAGGGAAGTTCGGTAAGGTGCGTACAGGGATAAACGAATAATCATCAAGCGCAATCGTATCACCATGTGCTGAGGTTAGATATCCAGCTGGCAAACGCTCTGCCGATAACCATTCACCCTCTAAATCTTCAGGCTGGCGAGTTACCCAGAATGGGTGATTGCTGGTACATAAGATATAATTGCTACTCTTTTCACCTCGCGCATCAGCGGTTTCATTAAAGTACTCAACTTTAAAGACTCTTTTCTTATTGGGTGATTTAAAGGTGCTGAGTACGGGTTTGTACTCAATATCACCAACCCCACCTTCGGGCTTAGATAGCACCATATCGCCAACTTTGATATCCTGAATCGGTACTAGCCCTTTATCCGTATGAACGAGCGTTCCTGCGACGAAGCCTGTGTTATTCATTAATTTTCCTTTTTTGTCATTGATGAGGTTGGTTATTTCAACTGGCGTCATGTACCCATAGTCCTGCGCGACCAATGAAGTAGGTATGGTTGTCTGCCACTTCAAAGTTATAGACGGTTGCCTGATATAAAATGTGTTCACCTTGCGCGTTGGTCAATTGATTGAACATCCGCATGGTGCCTCCATTATCTTCAATATGTTGGCCCAAATAGCCTTTCTCCTGATAAAAGCTAATGTCATCAACATATCCCATACCCTTATATTCTACTTCGCTGTAGTCGAGCATATGCGATTCGGCATCTTGCACATAATCATCGTAGTAATCTTCATGATAGTGCTCTTGATACCAGTAATAATTTGGATTGAATTCTAGATTATCATTAGCGACTTGATAGGTAGGTTGTACACGCTCAACGGTATACATTACGCCATCGGTATTCACAACAATTTCATACTGCTGTAGTTCATCCACACGTTTAAAGTGAGGCTGATCATAGAACTCAATATCTTCCTGTGGATTCTCCATAGCACCGACTACCCAAACAGGGTGATTGTGCGTCGCTAGAAAATGACTAATGGGACTAGCTGCTTGAATTTTTTCATCGACAAGCAGATAGTTTTGAATATCAAAGTTTTCATCACCTGGTTTTAATCTATAAGGCGAAGTATTATTTTTTTCTAGGCGCACGATCCACATCTCTTTGTCTTCATGCACAAAGGTCTTGACCACAGGCTTATACTCTATGTCACCGCTACCATCTTCAGGCTTAGAGAGCACAGGCTTTGATAAAATGAGGTCGCCAACTTTAATATCATGAATCGGTACTAACCCTTTATCCGTATGTACGAGCGTGCCTGCGACAAATCCTGTGTTATTCATGAGTTTTCCTTTTTTTATTATTGATATGGTTAGCTATTTAAACTGGCGTCATGTACCCATATAGCCTGCTCTCCTATAAAATAGGTATGTGTATCAGCGACTTCTATATTATAAACATAGTCCTCGTAGGGGTTCGGGCAAGCGTCATAGTAGTTCTCCATTTGCTCATGGATACTTTCCTCTGTTAAACCCGTTGCATTGCCATATTTTCTAAGATTACTTACTGCTTTTTTGTATAGAGATTCATCAGAAATCTTATTGTCTTTTACTACCTTGCCATTAAACATTAAAGGTGCGTTGACAAATTCTATATAGCTTTCTACTGAATGAGAATGAGGAGCCGTATCTTGTGCTAAGCGAATGTTCAAAGTTTTATATAATTCCGAGTCAACTAAGAAGGGGGCTTTTTGATTGATAAGCAACTTAGCATCAGAGGTTTTCCAGTTCAATGTTTTAATCTCATGCTCAAATGCTTCTTTTGTATCCGCCAAGCTCACATACTGATAGCCACTATCTGAAAACTTCACAAACTGAACCAGACCATCTTCCTCCCAAAAGTCTTTATCTTGTATACTTTGTAGATAGGCACAGCCTTCAGGGAAGTTCGGCAAGGTACGCACAGGGATGAACGAGTAATCATCAAGCGCAATCGTATCGCCATGAGCAGAGGTTAGATATCCAGCTGGCAAGCGCTCCGCCGATAACCACTCACCCTCTAAATCTTCAGGATTTCTTTTTACCCAAAATGGGTGATTGCTGGTGCATAAGATATAATTGCTACCCTCTTCTCCTCGCGCATCAGCGGTCTCATTAAAATACTCAACTTTAAAGATGCGTTTCTTATTGGGTGATTTAAAGGTGCTAAGTACGGGTTTGTACTCGATATCACCGACCCCACCTTCGGGCTTAGAGAGTACAGGCTTTGATAAAATAAGATCGCCCACTTTGATATCCTGAATCGGCACTAACCCTTTATCCGTATGAACGAGCGTTCCTGCGACAAATCCTGTGTTATTCATATCCTCTCCTTTTTAATATTATCGTTTTAATCCATCAAACCTCAGCCCAAACTTTAGCAGATACTTCCGCAGTCGGTCGCTGTCATTGTTACTTTTTAGCTGGTTTCTGGAGTTGGCATACAGATAGCGCCCTGCCGCCGCTTGGCTGCTGTGCTGATAGCAGACCTCAATCACATACGCCAGCTGCACCGCATCAAACGGGTCGAGCGCGTCTTTGTCGTCGCTTGATAGATGGCGGCTCAGCACCGTATCTGCGTGCGCTTGCTGCTCAGTTAGGCTGGGCGTATCCGCCTTGTCCACTTGATGTTGCGCGCTACTAGGTAATGCCCACAGATGCTTAAGGCGGGTGATTTCTGCCTTAACATCGGGCATACGAATCACTTTGCCCTCGCACAATGTCGTTAAGCGCGTCATACTGGCGCTTAAATCACGAAAGTTGCCCTGCCACGTCGCCTCAGAACTCATGGCAAAGTCTTCAAAGTACGCACGCGCCTCAGGCTCAAAGCGGTACTGGTACTGCTGCTCGCTGCCCAGACGCGCCAGCTCGTAATCAATATTGGCGGGTAAGTCCTCGATACGGTCTTTTAACGACGGTAAAAAAAACGTCCACGTGTTCAGACGCGCAAACAAGTCGGCACGAAATTCGCCGTCCGCGACCGCTTGGCGCAAATCCTTATTCGTCCCTGCCATCAGCTGAAACGACACATCAATGGGCGTATCGCTACCGAGCGGATAAAAGCGCTGCGCCTCAAGCGCAGTCAAGAGCATCGCCTGTTCGTCCAGCCCCAGCTCGCCGATTTCATCCAAAAACAGCAAGCCACCGTCCGCTGATTTGAGTAGCCCCTCACGGCTCGACGCCGCGCCCGTAAACGCGCCTTTGACATGACCAAACAGCACGCTCATTGCCGTATCGCCGCGCAAGGTGGCGCAGTTGACTTCGACGAACGCGCCGAGTGCCTGTTTGTTGTTGGCTTTGTTTTTCTTGAGCGTATAGATTTGCGTTGCCAGTTGCGACTTGCCCGCCCCTGTCGCGCCCATCAATAAAATCGGCGCGTTGGAGCGCGTGGCGACTTTTTCAATATCAGCAATCAGCTGTTGATAGGCGGCGTTTTGGGTAACAAGATTGGCTTGTAAGGTTTGCCAATGCTGGGCTTTTTCGGCCTCAAAACGCGCGCGCAAACTGTCATAACGCGACACGTCCAAATCAATGACTTGATAGCGCCCTTGTGGGTCGTATTGGTCAGGCTTGGGACACGGCGAGGTCTGAATCAAATCGGCAGGCAAAAACCCCGCCTCAACCAGCAAAAACCAGCAAATCTGCGCCACATGCGTCCCTGTGGTCAGATGCAGCAGATAGTCTGTGTCTTCACGAAAGGCGAAGCCTGTGACAAAGTCATACAGCTCAGCATAGACATCGGCAAAATCCCACGGACTCGCCAGCGTCACCCGATGCCCAATGACTTTGGTATTGGCGCTGACCTGCGCCACATCATCAACGATGACGTTGAACAGTCGCTTGTCGCGCTTGCTATAGAGGATATGCAGCTCATCGACCAGCAGGTCATCATGCAGGCACAGGCTGACGCTCGGCCGCCAGCGCTGCCAACGTTTGTCATTAAAGCCGTTGTCCAAGGTCGTACCGAGAAAGCCGATAACGGCGGTTTTATGACATTTAATCATGTTGCTTTTACTCATAATAATGCGCTTGGCTTATTGGTTTTGATGTTACTTTTTGATTGCCCACGACTTCATACTGTCAATAGACAACGGCTCGTCTGCCATAATCTGCTGCGCAAGGTGACGATTCAACGGATACAGCACGCTAAAGTGCTCGTGCCGTGCAATAAACGCACAGTGCAGCATGGGGCTTTTGTTCTTATCACACATCGGCTTTAGGTCGCGATAGTTACCGTCACGCTTGCCCTCAATAATCCACGTCGGCATGCGAATATCATTCGTCCAGTTTGCAGGCGCACGCAAATCCATTTCGCGTTGCTCATCACCAGTAAAGTCAACCTCTTGCAAAAACATCGTCTCTTGCGTAGCGCCAAAGCTAATCACTTCTTTAAACAACTCAGGATGCGTGCTGCTCGCCACCTCACTGACCAATAGCGCGAGCGTGCCGCCCGTACTGTGCCCGCCCAAATAGATACGGCTGCTATCGACATATGGCAGGGTCGCCAAATATTCTGCCGCCGCGATGACATCATCGACTTCACCATAATTCACTTCGATATTGCCCGCATTGTCATTGCCACCGCGCAAGGTGGGAAACATCATGATCACGCCAGCATCACGATATGGGCTGGCGGTTTGGTCTTTTTGCCTTGAGCCTTTGCGCCAAAAGTCCGCCAGCGTGTTGGACTCACCGCCCGTTATCCAAACGATAGCAGGATGCTTGTCGCCATCGTTTGGATCGGGCGTGACAAAGGCGGCGAGCGACATGCCGTCACTGTCATAGCGCACGCTGTCAAATAGGGCTGCGGGCGGCTTGGGCAATGGCATTTGCATGGTGGGCGCAACTTGTATCGAGGTCTGATAATTGCCGCGTAGCGATGCCAAAGACGGCGCAGCAAAACAACTGCTGATGCTCACGCCTAGTAAAATCGCCATGCTGAATAAGCGTTTGTTAGAGACAACGTTATGCTTTGTTTTATATTGAACCTTCACCATTACACACAATTCCTTTATAGAATAAAAGCTATATTTATAGAATAAATTATATCTTTATTTACTTGATTAAAGTCCATTTTTTTATAAAAAAAGAATTTAAAATGTTTTTTATTATTCAATATCAAATGCTTATAAAAATAAAAACTATCTTTCCCAAAAACTGGCACACCCTTAGCAGTATATAAAGTACAGACAGAACATTTTTATAAAAAACTAAGGAGACACTATGCAGCCTATCAATCACAATATCATTCAAGACGGTGGCACCCCTATCCGCCTATGGACCAAAGGCGTGCCTGTCGACCCAAAAGCCCACGACCAGCTGATTAAAGCCTCACAGATGCCCTTTATTTATAAGTGGCTCGCGGTGATGCCTGATGTCCATGTCGGTATCGGTGCGACCATCGGTACGGTGCTGCCGACCAAAGAAGCGATTATCCCAGCAGCGGTCGGCGTGGATATCGGCTGCGGCATGATGGCGGTGCAGACCACGCTGTCCGCAGATGATTTGCCCGACAACCTGCACGGTCTGCGCACCGAGCTGGAAAAAGCCATTCCGCATGGACGCAGCAAGACACGCGGTCGCGGCTCGCGCCGTGACGTGGGCGCGTGGGCGAACCCTGATGATACCGTGATGAATGGCTGGGGTACGCTGGTCGATGATTTTAATTATCTGACCCAAAAGCATCCCAAACTAAAAAACACCAACAATCTAAAGCATTTGGGCACTCTGGGTACAGGCAATCACTTTGTTGAGGTGTGCCTTGATGAGACCAATCAGGTGTGGATTATGCTGCATTCAGGCTCACGCGGCGTGGGCAATGCCATCGGGCGCTACTTTATTGAGCTGGCGCGTGAGGACATGCGCAAATGGTTTATTAACCTGCCTGATAAAGATTTGGCGTATTTTGCTGAGGGGACTGAACATTTTGACGATTATTGGTTTGCGGTTGGCTGGGCGCAGCGCTTTGCCTTTAAAAACCGCGAAATCATGATGGAAAAAGCCATCCAAGCGCTACGCACCATCGTGCCAAAACCGTTCGATGCTGCGGTAAAAGCGGTCAACTGTCACCACAACTATGTGGCAAAAGAAGAGCACTACGGCGAGGAAGTCTTTGTCACGCGTAAAGGCGCAGTGCGCGCACGCGTCGGCGAATACGGCATCATCCCAGGGTCGATGGGCGCAAAATCCTTTATCGTCAAAGGTAAAGGCAACGAAGAATCGTTTTGCTCTTGCTCGCATGGCGCAGGTCGCGTGATGTCACGCACTGAGGCGAAAAAAGTCTTTACTATTGATGACCAAATCGCCCAAACCAAAGGCGTAGAATGTCGTAAAGACGCAAACGTGATTGACGAAATCCCAGCGGCGTACAAAAATATTGAAGACGTGATGAGCGCACAAAGTGACTTGGTGGAAGTGGTACATACCTTGCGGCAAGTGGTTTGTGTGAAGGGTTAAACCAAAATATTTAAAAAAATCAGTTAATTATATTACTTTAACCTATATTAATTAATCCAAAAAATAAGGCTAAATATGATTCCCCAGACATTTATTGAAACAGCAGGTGATATTCTAGGTAGCACCGAGAAAGGCTTATCAGGCTCTAAAATTGCTAGTTTATTTGCAGCATACGCAGTTGACTATAACACTGATATTCCTTATACAAGTTATCCCTTTACAGTATCCACACCTAATAAAAGGTATGCCTTAAAGAAAAACTTAAGCTCGTTTAACCCTAAACAACAATTTAAAATCATAAAAGAACTTTGCGAGCATCCGGAAATTAAAGACTTACCTGAAGTTAGAGATCTTAAGATCAAGCTGTTGACACGCTTTAAAGGTTTGAATACTGACATAGACACGGTCAATGAAATTTTAGTAGATGAAACTAGATTTTGGTTAGATGACTATACTAAATCCCTAGAACAATATAACTATGCTTTAGAAAAATATAAAGGAAATATATTTGAGAGAAACTTGTTAGATGACCTTCGACTATCGTTAGAGCTATTAGTAAAAGAAATACTAGGAAATTCCAAGTCTTTAGAAAATCAGCTTACTGATATTGGTACATTTATTAAGAGGAATAATGGCTCCCGAGAACTAGTAAATATGTTTGTAAAGCTAATTGATTATTTTACTAAGTATCAAAACGATTACGTCAAACATGACTCTCAAGTTATCGAAGAAGAAGTTGAGTTTATCCTTGAAATAACCTCTTCATTTATGAAACATTTCATTAGAATGAAAAATAGAATTTAAGGAAAACTAAAATGAAACTCGCAGAAGCCCTACTTATCCGCAGTGATATGCAAAAAAAGCTGGCGCAAATCAAAGGACGCATTCGCAGCAATGTAAAAGTCCAAGATGGCGATACGCCAAGCGAAGACCCCAATCAGCTATTGATGGACGCAAGCCAGCTGATTACCGAGCTGTCCGCGCTTATCGCCCGTATCCAGCGTACCAACGCGGTGGCGCTGACGGACAACAATCAATCGATGCTGGCGCTGCTCGTTGAGCGCGACACCCTTGAGATGCGCCACAAGCTATTGACCGAGTCGATAGCCGCGACCGAAACCGAGGTCGATCGCTATAGCCCGCGTGAGATTAAATGGCAAGTGATGGTCTCGGTCGGCGCATTGCAAAAGCAGGCGGACGATATTGCCATGAAGCTACGTCAGCTTAACATTGTCATTCAAGCCAACAACTGGCAAATTGACCTTGTGGACTAGGCGCTTACCTAGCTCATTAAACCTTTTTTAGCTTTGTCTGTCTGATAATGGACAGACCACCCTTTTGAAATCGACTGGGCGAGTGTCAGACCCCGCGACCCACAGCAGGGGGTTGAAAATATACTGTCGTGGCTGCTACGCGTTGTGGGCAGGCGCATTTTTTACCACTTATGCCCCGCACATGGCACTTGGCACAATGCACCATTTAGACCTTACCACCAGACACTGACAGTCGGTTTCAATCTTATTTTAAATGCGACCCGAAAAGTATTGGGAAGCATTTTATTATGCCCATTAACGACACTACCAATCAATAGTCTTACAAATCATAAAGACATTTATCATGCCAGCATCAACACGTAAAGCCCTAAAAATCGACGGCAGCACAGGCGAAGGCGGTGGACAAATCATTCGTACGGCACTGTCATTATCGATGCTCACAGGCACACCGATTGAAATCACCAATATTCGTGCTGGACGCGCCAAACCCGGATTGATGCGTCAGCATTTGATGTGTGTACAAGCGTCACAACAGATATCAAACGCTAGCGTATCGGGCGCTCATTTAGGTAGTATGGCGTTCACCTTTACGCCAAGCACCGTGCAAGCGGGCGATTATACCTTCGATATCGGCTCGGCAGGCAGTACCAGTCTGGTGTTACAGACGCTACTGCCTGCCCTACTCTTTGCCAATGCTGACTCAAGCAACAAGTCCACCGTTACCATCATAGGCGGCACGCACAATCCGTTAGCGCCAACCACCGACTTTTTGCAGCACGCCTTTGTGCCGCTACTTGCCAAGCTCGGCATGCAGGTCGAGATTGAGTGCGTGCAAGCGGGCTTTGCCCCTATCGGCGGCGGCGCGATTAAAGCAACTGTTGCGCCATTTGTGCGCCGTGCTAATGCTTCACGATTAGACCTCACGGAACGCGGTAAGCTTGTCAGCACGGAGCTGGTCGCAAGCGTGCTCAATCTAGAATACGATATCTGCCTGCGTGAGCTTGCCAGCGCCAAAGCCGCGTTGATTGAAGCGGGTATGGATGAGGCGCTTATCACAACACGCGGTAATAAATTATACGGCATTGGTGAAGGCAATACCTGCTATGCAAAAGTCACTCACGAGAGTATTAGTATCCAAAATCACAAAGAATATCACTCTGAAATATTTACATTACTAGGAGAAAAACGCAGCTCAGCAGAAAAGATAGGTGGTCGTTTGTCAGGCTTAGTAAAGCGTTATTTGTTTGACACCGATGCGCTGATTGATGAATATTTGACCGATCAGCTGCTATTACCGTTAGCCTTAGCAGGCGGCGGTGCGTTTAGCGCGCGGGTTATTAGCGAGCATAGCAAAACCCAAGCATGGCTCATTGAGCAGTTTTTACCCGTTGCGATCACGTTTGATGCTATAGAGGATGAGCAAATATTAGTCAGAATCACCTGCTAAAATTTGCCAGCATTAGTATACTGTTACCCAATGATACCGACTTGGCGATAGCATCAGTGTATGATGTACGCGACAAATTTGAACGTATTATCTATATTTACAGTGACTGTTGAGCCTCGTTATGCCTGAATCCCGTACCAATCTGAACCCTGAACCCAAAACCAGCTCGCCGTATTTTGTCGGGCTGCTGCTGCGCTATAGCACACTGGGTGCAGCCATTTGTCTATTATTAGCCGGATTGCTGCTGATGCACGGTTGGCTAATTGTGATTGGAGGTTTTGGCGTAGGACTCGGTATTTATGATCTGATTCAGTCCAAGCATTCAGTGCTAAAAAACTACCCGATAGCAGGACATATACGCTACGTACTAGAGGATTTTCGTCCTGAGATTCGTCAGTATTTGCTTGAAGATGACAAAGAGCAGGTGCCATTTTCACGCCAGCAGCGCGCGCTAGTGTATCAGCGGGCAAAGAACGTCAGCGATACCAATGCGTTTGGTACGCTAGACAATCTTTATACTCATGGTAAAGAATGGTTTTTGCAATCCGCCGTTAGCCAGCCGTTAGAAAACAAAGACTTTCGTATCACTGTTGGCGGCGAGCGTTGTAAGCAGCCGCATGATATGTCGGTATTCAACATCTCCGCGATGAGTTTTGGCAGTCTGTCCGCAAACGCCATTATGGCACTCAATCAAGGCGCAAAAATAGGCGGATTTACACATGATACGGGCGAAGGCGCGATCAGCCCTTATCATCGTAAGTTCGGTGGTGATCTGATTTGGGAGTTAGGTACAGGGTATTTTGGCTGCCGTGATGCCGAAGGCAATTTTGACCCACAGTCTTTCGCCGAAAAAGCTGTCGATCCACAAGTCAAAATGATCGAGATCAAGCTGTCGCAAGGTGCCAAACCGGGTAAAGGCGGCGTGTTGCCATCGAGCAAAATCACTCAAGAGATTGCCGATACTCGCCAAGTGCCGACGGGTCAAGACTGTATTTCGCCCGCTTCGCACACCGCGTTTAGTACACCGCGTGAGCTTGTCGCCTTTTGGCAGCAGCTACGCGAATTATCTGGTGGCAAGCCTGTTGGCTTCAAGCTATGCGTGGGTCAGCCTTGGCAGTTTATGGCGATTGTCAAAGCCATGATCGAGACGGACAACTATCCTGATTTTATTGTTATTGATGGTGCCGAAGGCGGTACAGGTGCGGCGCCTGTTGAGTTTATGGACAATGTCGGCATGCCGATGGTCGAAGGGTTTTTGCTTGTTCACAATACTTTGGTCGGTGCAGGCATTCGTGACAAGATCAGACTTGGCGTCAGTGGCAAGATTGTCTCAGGGTTTGATATTGCACGGATGATTGCGCTAGGTGCCGATTGGTGTAACTCGGCGCGTGGCTTTATGTTTGCGGTTGGTTGTATTCAGTCGCGCTCTTGCCATACCAATACGTGCCCAACGGGCGTCGCTACCCAAGACCCTTACCGTCAAAAGGCGCTCGATGTCCCTAGCAAAGCAGAGCGTGTGGCAAGCTTCCATAAAAACACACTCAAATCATTGGCCAGTATCGTCGGCGCGGTGGGCTTACAGCATCCGAGTCAGCTACAACCTTATCATATCGCCCGCCGTCTAGATGACGGGCAGATTAAGCTACTGTCTAAGTTTTTCTACTTTACGGATAAGGGCGCATTACTTGATAATAGCGCGCGTGCGGATATTTTCAATCAAATGTGGGTGATGGCCAATCCTGATAGTTTCTTAGCCAATAATGATGCGCTCATTGCTTATAACAAAGACTCTCGTGATAAAGGTAAAGAGACTGGCGCACCAACCGAACATCGCGCTGGATACAGCTCCCCCTACAGCACCGATCATACGATCACAACCGATGGCGGGCAGCTCATCGGCAATGTGAATAACACCTTCCGTGACTATCCGCCCAGTAGCGACTAAAAGCGAGTACCCAAGATTTATATATGAATCAGTAGCAAACCACAAATACCACTATGTTAAAAGACGTGTGATTGATGCCAACCTCCATTTTGACCTTATTGTTATCATTGATAGTGCTTGCGCTTGGCCTTAGCGCTTGCCAGCAGACCAATACTGAGACTGTCAATAGCGACACAGACAACTGGTCATGTCAGACAAAAGACTCGCCATTTACTTATAGCGTGTGCCGCGTGGATGCAAGTGGATTAACAAGCGATCGTTATTCACTGCAGCTGTTTTGGCAAGCCTCTAATGACCAATCACTACTAACCTTTGATACGTTGCTATCTACTTTACCAAAGACTGAAACTCTAAACTTTGCCATGAATGCAGGAATGTACAACGAAAACTATGCACCAATTGGTTACACCGTCATCAAAGGCAAAGAAGTCAAATCGCTCAATCTAAAAGAAGGTGGTGGCAATTTTCATTTATTACCCAATGGCGTTATGTGGTGGGACAAAACTGGTCACGTACAAATCACCGAAAGCCACGCTTTAGATGAACAGATAAACAATGGCAACGCACAGCCTTGGTATGCGACGCAATCTGGTCCTATGCTAGTCATCAATGATGAGATACATCCCGAGTTCAATCCTGATAGTACCTCCATCAAACTGCGTAATGGTGCAGGCATTTGTGACGATGGCAGCATACAATTCGTCAATACAGATGAGCCTGTGACGTTTTATCAGTTTGCGACTCTATTCAAAGACGAGTTAGATTGTCCAAATGCGCTGTTTTTGGATGGCGGCATTGCCTCAGCACTGTATGCACCCAGTATCGATAAGCAAGACAAAAAAGAGATGGGCGTAATGATTGGACTGGTTGAAAACAAAAGCTAGCATCTATCGTCACCATAGCATTTGTCACTAATATGCCTTCTCAAAATTGGCACTACTTAACATAAAAAAGCATTTAAATTAACATAAAAAAGCACTTAAAACGATCACATCGTCTTAAGTGCTTTTTTCATATTACTCGTCCAATGTAGACTAATATTACCGCGCCATGTACTGGGTCATTTCCTCAACACCATGCAAGGTCATCGGATACATCTTATCTTCGAATAGCTTTTTGATCTCAACGATGGTTTGCGTGTACTGCCAATAGCTTGGGGTTTCAGGATTGAGCCACGCCACTTTATCAAAATGATCAAGTACACGCCTTAGCCATACAATACCGGCTTCATTGTTCATATACTCGACACTACCGCCCACGGTCATCAGCTCATAGGGCGACATCGATGCATCACCGACGAAGATGACGCGATACTCGCGCCCATATTTATTGAGTAGCTCAAACGTTGGCATCAGTGCGCTATGGCGACGATTATTGTCTTTCCATACATAGTCATATAGGCAGTTATGAAAATAAAAGAACTCTAATGTTTTAAATTCATTCTTTGCCGCAGAGAACAATTTCTCAAGTGCTTCAACATGGATATCCATACTACCGCCTACGTCAAATAGCATTAATACTTTGACACGGTTGCGGCGCTCGGCTTGCATATGTATGTCAAGCACGCCCTTTTTGGCAGTACGTTTAATGGTCTCATGAATATCGAGCTCGTCAGCGCTGCCTGTGCGCGCAAACTGACGTAGGTTGCGTAGTGCCATTTGGATTTGGCGGGTACCAAGTTGATTATCATCATCAAGATTGCGATATTTACGCTGCTCCCAGACTTTCGCCGCGCTACGTTTACGCGATTCACCGCCGACGCGCACCCCTTCTGGATGGTCGCCATAAGCACCAAATGGCGAGGTGCCACCTGTCCCCACCCATTTACTACCACCTTGGTGACGCTCTTTTTGCTCTTGTAACCGCTCCTCTAACGCTTTCATCAGCTCCTCAAGCGAGCCGTATTTTTTGAGCAGGCGTCTTTGCTCTTCGGTTAAGTTTTTTGGATCGAGCTTTAGATCGAGCCATTCTTTAGGCACATCGGTCAGCTTAGCCAACAGCGCATCCATATCAAGGCTATCCACCCCTTCAAAATAGTCTGCCATTGCCCGATCAAATTTATCAAAATGGCGCTCGTCTTTGACCATGCACAGCCGAATCAGCCGATACATATCCTCACGGCTCGCAAAAGTCGCCAGTGCTGGATCTTCAGGATGCGGCTGCATCATCAGGCCCTTATCTAACGCGGCATTAAGATCAAGCAGCTCACGCGTACTGACTGGTACGCCGTAAGTCCGCAAGGTATAGAATAGTTTTATGAACATAAGAGACGCACCACTGATTGACGTAAAACAAAAAAAGCACTGAACACTTAGACGCGCTTAACGACGCATCATATTGGCAAAACGCTGTAGTAAATTCACATCGGCTTCGTTTTTCAGCAATGCACCGTATAATGGCGGAATGGATTTTTCGCCGCGTAAGTTTTCTTCTAACTCATCCTGCGCCATGTCATCAGCGAGCAATAACGTCAACCAATCGACCAATTCAGACGTTGATGGTGGTTTTTTAAGGCCTTGGATATTGCGCAGCTTGTAGAATATATCCAACGCGTCGTTGACCAATTTTTCCTGAATATCGGGGAAATGCACCTCTATGATTTGGCGCATGGTTTGCTCTTCTGGAAAGTCGATGTAATGGAAGAAGCAACGACGCAAAAACGCATCGGGCAGCTCTTTTTCATTGTTTGATGTAATGATTACTACTGGACGCTGCGCGGCGGTAATGGTCTCGCCCGTCTCATACACATAAAACGACATCTTATCGAGCTCATGCAGCAAGTCATTAGGGAACTCGATATCGGCTTTATCGATCTCATCGATTAGTAGTACGCTGCGCTCGGTGCTAGTGAAGGCATCCCACAGCTTGCCCGGCTTGATGTAATTGCCAATCTCATAAACCTTGTCATCACCCAACTGCGAGTCACGTAGGCGCGATACCGCATCGTACTCGTATAAACCCTGCTCGGCTTTAGTCGTCGACTTGATGTGCCACGTAATCAGTGGCATCCCTAGACTCTCAGCAACCTCTTCGGCAAGTAAGGTTTTGCCCGTACCAGGTTCACCTTTGATAAGGAGCGGCTTTTGTAATGTCATGGCCGCATTCACTGCCAGTTGTAAATCGTCTGTGGCGATATAATTTTGAGTGCCGGTAAAGGTTTGCTTGTTCATAATCAGGTCTCGATTGTTGTTATAGATAAATTGTTATGAATATATGGTTATAAATAAGTAGAACTAAAAATTTGATAATGAATAAAAGATAAATTAGATTAGCACAGCCTGAGGCATTGCCAAAATACTCATGCGTTCGCCTTTGTGAGCAATGGTTGGGTGCCTCTCATAATTCTCAATAATTCATAAGGTTGCCAGACGATTTGGCATAAAAAAAGACACGCATGGGTGTCTTTTTTTATCATTACTCGATTACTTTACTGGCTCGCCTGCTTATTTATTACACCGTACAAACAGACTTCAGCGTTTTAGCGATTGTCAGCATCAGTATTCTTAGACAAGCCATTCTGTTTTTTTAAGTCAACATGACTTTTAGTATTACTGCTCTCAGGCTTAGCGGCTAGGGCCGTATCATCAGACTGCTCAGTCAACGTAGAACCTTCTGCCAAATAACTGCCGGTCGTCAGTTGCATTGTCGCTTGCGTATCCTCTGCCGTACGGCTGCGGGCTTTGTCCAAGCTCGATGCGAATGCGCCGCGTATCAGCTGCCACATAAAACCGATAAACAAACCGATGACCAGTACCACCAATATTGGCAGCATATTGGCAATCGCGCCTGCAAAGTCCTTCCTCATAACAGCGTAGACGACGCTGATACTGGCTGGTGCAATTTCACTAGAGTCACCAAGCGCTGTGCCGGGTGCCAATAACACTGCAAACAGTATCATCCAACTCATACCGCCCAGTGGTTTTGGCAATATGCGAGCGACTAGCAACCATAACACCAATACCAAAATGGAACCACCAAGATACGCATACATTGGCAAATCGGCGGGCGGTACATCTTTCACCATTTGGCCCCACCAAATAGCAATCTCACCGAGAATGTCACTAATAGATTCTAATGGTAAGCTGTGCAAAATATTTTTTAACCAATCCATACGTGTTTCACTACCTGCGTTTATCACCGTTGACACGTTATGTGCCTAGCAGTGTATGGTGCGTTCTGTCGTACCAAAATAAGATCAAATACAGTATCGATGCACACATCATGTGCGTTTCTATCTGTATTTTTTTATGTGGATGTCATGGGGTGTCAGTTTATCACGACTTTCTACCCAAATGCATGTGACCAAATGTGTCATGAGTGTTTTGTCCATGGCATTGTAAAGACCATTCTCTCAATCATCTTGCCACAACCGTCTTATCAATAAGCGTACCAATCGTCAATGTTATCTAGTGGTAAAATGTATCTAGTCGTAGATATTGTCCTGCGCTTCACGAGCGCGTAGCTCTGCTTGGCGGCGCATGACATCTTGCGGTGGCATCTGCACAAAATAACCTTGGGACGCTAGCTTTGCCAGTACTTCTTCTTTATCAACACGCGCCAGAGTGGGCGTCGCCGCCAAATCAAGATGCATGACAAACTGGCTACGGCCCAACCCTGCACGAAAGTCCTTTGGCAGTACGCCAAGCCAATCTTTGATCTCATCGGTATCATCAGGATATTCAGGGCGCGCAATATATACATACATGTCGTCATGTTTGGGAAATTTATAAATATCGCAATGCATAAAAACCACCTATCAGAAACTATGGTCGTAGGTTAGCATATTTCAGGCAAACACCAGTAGTCGCTTTGCGTGTTGCTATGGTAATTTTTGCGCCCATACATCATTTTATTGATTCTCAAAACGGCTGATAGAGATAAAAAACACTATCTTGCTAAGCGTCTTTGGTGAGCAAATGTCCTAATGAGCACACATTTTTGCCAAATTTATTTGTTTTAATGGCGGTGATGACTTGTAAAAGCGCTTTGAACCTTTCATAATAAAAGCGTTTTTCAGGAGAGAGTCTGTCGGCACAGATTTTGTATCAAACCCTATTGGTGATACAAACTGACAACTGCCATACGACCACCGAAGGCGCATCCACCCTGCCAATCGCTCAGGTAAAAGGACTGAAAAACACATGTCACTGTTGTTTGGTAGTGTTTGCTAGCATCACGCTCATAGCGCACTACTTTATCAAACGTCAGACATAACAAATCTGGAGAGTGGTAAGAACGGACGACGTCTTACCCACCGAAGGGGAGAAAATACGCAATCATTCATTGGAGCTTTATATAATTGCTCACAAATGAGGCGTGTTGAAAATCTCAGGTCACAGGACAGATAGGGCTTTAGCTTAAACCGACGTTCAGCGTCTGTTTGGCCTACGTCTTTATCTTTGCTTTCTGTGTCACCCTTTGATGTAATATTGCGCCTTGCAATATTGCTTCTCGCTACTTTTACGTTGCACACCACTCTACTCTATCGAGTACGACTGATGTACACATAAGGATTTGTTATGACTGATACCCACTCTCAAGACTCTAGCAACACCCAAACCCCTAAGCGCACCCCTTTTTACCAGTCTCATCTTGATAGTGAGGGCAAATTGGTCGATTTTTCTGGTTGGGAATTGCCAATTCATTACGGTTCACAAATCGAAGAGCACGACGCGGTACGGACAGATGCCGGTATGTTTGATGTCTCACATATGGTTGTCACAGATATCAAAGGCGCAGATACTAAAGCATGGCTCCAAAAACTACTCGCAAATGATGTCAACAAACTCACTACCGCTGGTAAAGCGCTGTACTCTGGCATGCTCAATGAGCAAGGCGGCGTCATCGATGATTTGATCGTCTATCTGATGAATGCAGAGGAAACTGAGTACCGTATCGTCTCCAATGCAGCCACTCGTGACAAAGACTTAGCACAGTTTAATAAAGTCGCTGAAGGCTTTGATATTGCGATTACCGAGCGTCCTGAGCTTGCCATGCTCGCCGTTCAAGGGCCAAATGCTATTGAGAAACTGGCTCAAGCCAAACCAAACTGGGCAGATACCTTAGCTGGGCTAAAACCTTTCGTTGGCGCTGACTTGACCGATATCGAAGGCACCGATTGGTTTGTGGCTCGTACTGGCTATACTGGTGAAGATGGCGTCGAAGTCATTATGCATGCCGATGATGCCCCTGCTTTTTTTGAGCAGCTAAAAACAAATGGCATCAAACCTGCCGGTCTTGGCGCACGTGATACCTTGCGTATGGAAGCGGGCATGAACCTATATGGCCATGACATGGATGAGAATGTTAGCCCTTATGAGTGCAATATGGGCTGGACGCTTGCACTAAAAGACGATCGCGCCTTTGTCGGTCGTGACGCTTTGGTCAGCAAACGCAAGCAGGCAAAAGAAGACAACACCGCTATGAAGCAAGTAGGTCTGCTATTGACCACGCGCGGCGTATTGCGTGAAGGCATGACAGTGACTATCAATCAGGGCACTAACAATGAGCAAACTGGCCTTATCACCAGCGGTACATTCTCCCCTAGCCTAAAAAACTCCATTGCGATTGCTCGCGTGCCTGCCAGCTTATCAGAAGATGATCACGTACAGGTCGATCTACGCGGCAAAGGTAAATTCGTCGATGTACGCGTATTAAAGCTGCCTTTTGTCCGTAACGGCAAGCAACAGTTTGACTCGTAGGTCTTATAAATCTTATTATTAGAGCGCATTGTCGTTTTAGACATAATGATAAAAACGACGACACGCCCAGCCTCCATTATTTTTGTTAATTAACCTCTATCATTTAGGAGAGAGACCATGAGCAACATCCCAGCAGAGCTAAAATATATTGCAAGTCACGAGTGGCTGCGCCTAGAAGACGACGGTACGATCACTGTTGGTATCACTGACCATGCTCAAGACCTATTGGGTGATGTGGTGTTTGTTGAGCTACCAGAAGTGGGCGATATTATCGCTGTTGACGACGAAATCTCAGTTGTTGAATCAGTAAAAGCCGCCTCTGACGTATACGCGCCTATCTCAGGCGAAGTCATCGCTATCAACGAAGCACTAGAAGATGATCCTGAAATCATCAACTCTGACCCATATGGTGAAGGCTGGTTCTTTAAAGTGAAGCCTGACAACATCGCTGACTATGAAGCACTGATGACCGCTGACGAGTACGAAAGCGAATTATAATAACCACCTCTGTATAGCAGAAAGACAGTAGCCAAACCAAAATAGCAGCCAAACTTGTAGATACTGGCAAAAGCGGGTATCTACATCTCCTATTTGATACCCCTTTCTTATCAGCAAGGTTGATTCATAGATGACGCCTTTGATAACAAAGCAGCTTTATATATAGACCACCAAAAACCATTATCGTCCGATGTTATTGCTCTCAAGCGTTATCTCATTGACTCGTATTGATCACCTCTTCGAATTCCAATGAATACGTGCTATCAATAACGACGCAAACTGATAACCCAATTCTCAGCATGGATCCTAATATGAATACCAACACCGATAATAAAGACCCCATCGCCACACCAAACCATACACCGCAGCTACAAGCCTTTCGCGATATCGTAGAATCACGCCGTTCCGTGCGCCGTTTTACTGACACGCCCATCCCTGACGACGTACTGGCAGACTGTCTGCGTTTGGCCATGCTAGCACCAAACTCTAGCAACCTACAGCCGTGGGAGTTTTATGTTATCGATGATGCTGATAATCGCAAACGCGCCATCAAAAACTGTATGAACCAAAACGCGGCAAAAACATCGGCGCGCTTAATCGCTATCGTTGCTCGCACCGACATCTGGCATGAGCATGCTCAGCAAATATTGCGCGAATACCCTGATCAGCCAGTCCCTAAGAAAGTGAAAGACTACTACAACAAAGTCGTCACGCTGGACTTTTTGCGCGGTCCTGCCAATGTGATATCCGCTGCCAAATGGGGCGCCACGCAAGTGGTCAGACGCGTCAAAGGCCCTCTCAAATCGCCTTACTATACCTTTGAGGATACCAAAAACTGGGCAACCAATAACACCGCGCTTGCTGCCGAAAACCTAATGTTGGCACTACGTGCTCATGGTTTTGATAGCTGTCCTATGGGCGGCTTTGATGAGCCTGCCATGAAAGCGTTGCTCAATCTTAGCGACGACCATCATATCGTTATGATGATTGGCGCAGGCGAGCGTGCTGACAATGGCGTTTACAACACCCAATTCCGCTTTGACCAAAAACAGTTTGTGCATTACGTATAACGTACCGCTCACAGTGTTTCCTTAACTGCTCACAATGTTTTCTTAATTGCTATTTTGTTTATTACTCCCTTAACCAAGGATTGTCATGACTATCTCTCAAAACCCATCGTTTGATACCTTTCAAGGATTGTTCAACGAAGCTGAATTTGTCTATCGCCACTTAGGTTCGAACGAAACCAAGCAAGCTGACCTACTCAGCGCTGTTGGTTATAAAGATATGCAAAGCTTTATCAATGACACTGTGCCTGAGCCGGTACGTTTGCACAAAGAATTGGATTTGCCAGTGGCAATGAGTGAGCATGCGGCACTTGCCAAACTACGCACGATGGCAGATGACATCACCGTCAATAAGAGCTATATCGGTCAAGGCTACTCTCCGGTTCGTATGCCTGCCGTCATTCAGCGTAACGTCCTTGAAAATCCAGGCTGGTATACCGCTTATACCCCTTACCAAGCAGAAATCGCTCAAGGTCGTTTGGAGGCATTGCTGAACTTCCAACAAGTTTGTATCGATTTGACTGGTCTTGAATTAGCTGGTGCGTCACTGCTTGATGAAGCAACGGCAGCAGCAGAAGCCATGGCGATGTCAAAGCGTGTAAGCAAAAGCAAGTCAACGCAGTACTTCGTCGATGAGCGCGTCTATCCACAAACGCTAGATGTCATCAATACTCGTGCGAAATACTTTGGTTGGGACGTGGTCGTGGGTGATTTTGAAACGGCCAAATCAGGCGACTATTTCGGTGCGCTATTCCAGTATGTTGGCGTAGAAGGCGACGTTAAAGACTTAACAGACGTCATCGCGGCCGTAAAAGAAAACAAGACTTACGTCAGTGTCGTCAGTGATATCATGAGCTTGGTGTTATTAAAATCACCAGCCGATATGGGTGCGGACGTAGCACTAGGTAGCACACAGCGTTTCGGTATTCCAATGGGCTTTGGTGGCCCACATGCTGCTTACTTTGCATTCTCTGATAAAGCAAAACGCTCAGCACCTGGTCGTATCATTGGCGTATCTAAAGACGCACAAGGCAATACCGCATTACGTATGGCGCTACAGACGCGTGAGCAGCATATCCGCCGCGAAAAAGCCAACTCAAACATCTGTACTTCGCAGGTATTGCTCGCCAATCTCGCTGGTATGTATGCCGTCTATCATGGCCCAAGTGGCGTGAAGCGTATTGCGACTCGTATCCATGCGTTTGCCACCGCCTTTGCTGATGCCATCACAGCAGCGAATGACAGCAGCTTAAGCGTGGTACACGATCAATTCTTCGATACAGTCGTGGTTGATTGCGGCTCAGAGAAGCTAGCTACGCAAATCTTTAAAAATGCAGACAACGTTGGCTACAACTTATGGCGTCTAAGCGACACCAAATTGAGCGTTGCCTTTAGTGAAACCAGTGATCAGCAAGATTTTGGCGTATTGACTCAGTTATTCGTCAACAAGTCACACGATCTACCTGAAACCGCTCGCATCTCACTTGACAGCGCACACCTGCGTACGGATGACATCTTGACTCATCCAGTATTCAACTCGCATCATACCGAGCATGAAATGCTACGCTACCTAAAGTCGCTTGAAGACAAAGATCTAGCGATGAACCGCAGCATGATTTCACTAGGCAGCTGCACCATGAAGTTGAATGCCACCAGTGAGATGCTACCGATTACTTGGCCTGAGTTTGCCAATGTGCATCCATTCGCACCGCGTGACCAAGTCACAGGCTATATTGCGATGATCGATAGCTTACAAGATCAATTAAAAGCCATCACTGGTTTTGATGATGTCTCTATGCAGCCAAACTCTGGCGCTTCTGGTGAATATGCTGGTCTGCTCGCGATTCGCCGTTATCATGAGTCATTGGGCGAAACCGATCGCGATGTGTGCCTCATTCCAATGTCAGCGCACGGTACCAACCCTGCTACTGCCATGATGATGGGTATGAAAGTCGTCGTGGTCAAAACCGATGAAAACGGCAACGTTGATATTGAGGATTTAACCGCCAAGTGTGAAGAGCACAGCGAGCGTTTGGGCGCTTTAATGATCACGTACCCATCGACTCATGGCGTGTTTGAAGAAGGCATCCGTCATATCTGTGATTTGACTCACAAGCACGGTGGTCAGGTCTATATGGATGGCGCCAACATGAATGCTCAGGTAGGCATGATGCAGCCTGCAGACGTTGGTGCTGATGTACTACATATGAACCTGCACAAAACCTTCTGTATCCCGCATGGCGGCGGCGGTCCAGGTATGGGTCCTATCGGTATGAAGGCGCATTTGGCACCATTCATGGCAAACCATACGCTAAGCCCTGTGCATAACGCGCAAAAAGACTGCTCAGCGGTATCGGCTGCGCCTTATGGTTCAGCGAGCATCTTACCTATCTCATGGATGTATATCACTATGATGGGCCGCGATGGCCTACTAAAAGCAACCGAGCTTGCCCTGCTAAACGCTAACTATGTAGCCGCCCAGCTAAAAGACCACTACCCTGTATTATATACAGGTAAAAACGGCCGCGTGGCTCACGAATGTATCATCGATATTCGTCCGTTAAAAGAAGAGACTGGCATCACTGAAAGCGATATTGCTAAGCGCTTGATGGATTACGGTTTTCACTCACCAACGATGAGCTTCCCAGTCGCAGGCACACTGATGATTGAGCCCACAGAGTCTGAGTCTGTCGAGGAGTTGGATCGTTTTATCAGTGCGCTGAAATCTATCAAAGCTGAAGCGATGAAAGCAAAAGCGGGCGAAGACAACTGGACGCTAGAAGACAACCCATTGGTCAATGCACCGCATACGGCTGCTAAGATTACTAATGAAGAATGGACGCATCCATACAGCCGTGAGACTGCTGCGTTCCCACTGCCTTACATCCGTGCAAACAAGTTCTGGCCAAGTGTGGCACGCGTCGATGATGCGTACGGTGACAAGAACCTTATGTGTTCTTGCCCAAGTATCGAAAACTATATGTAATGATCATTTTCGATAACTGCTCGTTTATTTTATAAAAAACCGCCAAATCAGTCGCTGATTTGGCGGTTTTGTTTTATGCATGCATTGTTAAATTTTGACACTATCAATGAGACTTAACCGCCCAACCATCCTTTATTCAAGCCACAGTCTATCCAGTTCACTTTTATCTGATCTGTAATATTAGCATTGGGATAAGTAAACGCCGCACCACCAAGATAAAGCGCATCGCCGACCTTATAGGACTTACCTTCAAATAACATAATCTCTTTATCCGCCTCCCACGAAAAGAAAGTATTCGCTAATACTAATAAAAGAGTATTGTCCTGTGTCATTACTTCTTCATTATCTCTAGTTAAAGCAAGATAGTTATTAATAACTGTCAAATATCCCGCTGTCATCGCTGTAAATCGACCATCATATTTAGTTGGGGACCAAGTAGCAATTTGTAGAGGTGTCTTAGCTGGTATAGGTTCGCTTACTACTATCATTTCTGGCATCTCCACCTTAACAATTAGTGCTCTATCTACTCTATATAGTCAATCCTAAATAAAACAGATACATTATATATCAAGGTGGAACTGGTCTAAATT